>CAYRFT010000123.1:0-5792 GCA_964423585.1 uncultured Parabacteroides sp.
TGGCCCGTCAACCGCGGCCTTTATTGGCTTGCCGGATCACCTCCTTGATGCGGTCCTCGTCATTGAGCGGACAAATCAGGAGCACATCCTCCGTGTCGGCGACCATGTAGCCGGAGAGGCCGTCGATAATGACCCTCTTGTCGGGGTTCGTCTCCTTTATCAGGTTCTGCCCGGCATGGGAGAATTGCGAATCGGCCCCCGAGACGGCATTGGCGGCGGCATCTTTCTCCAACAACGAATACAAGGCGCCCCACGAGCCCACATCGCTCCAGCCCAAATCAGCCACGCAACGGACATAAACCCGGGCGGCCTTTTCCATGATTCCGTAGTCGATGGAGATAGACGGCGACAGGCTGAAGGCGCGGTTGACCGCTTCCTGTTCCTTGCAGGTCCCATATTGGCCGGCGATGGAAGAAAAGAGCGCGGCGACATCCGGCAGATACCGTTCAAACGCGCCGATTATCGCCTGGGCCGACCAAATGAACATCCCCGAATTCCAGAAATAATCCCCTTCGGCCAGATATTGGGAAGCGGTCGCCAGATCCGGCTTCTCCTTGAACCGCAATACCGGCGTGACAGGGGATTCCCCGTCCTGTTTCGTCTGGATATATCCGTAGCCGGTAGCCGGGAAAGTCGGGGTAATGCCTATGGTCAGCAATGCCGGGCGGGAAGCGGCAAATGCCAGCCCTTCCTGCATGACCGCGGCAAAACGCCCCGTGTTCGATATGTAATGGTCGGAAGGCGTGACCACCGCCACAGCCTCCGGGTCCATCTGCCGCAATTTATACATGGCGTATGCGATGCAAGGCGCCGTATTCCTCCGGCAAGGCTCGGTCAATACCTGCCGGGGCGACAGCCGGGGGAGCTGCTCCAATACCAGTTCCTTATAATTCTCCCCTGTCAGTACCAGAAAGTTCCCGGGAGGGATAAAGCCTGAAAAACGATCATAGGTCAGTTGGATGAAAGTGCTCCCGATTCCCAAAGCGTCCACGAACTGCTTGGGCTTTTCCTCCCTGCTCAACGGCCAGAAGCGGGAGCCGATGCCTCCGGCCATAATGATGCAATAATGATTGTCCTTATTGAGTGCCATGTTGTTTCCTGCAAAATAGATAAAATCATGATAATCCGCAATAATCCCGGAGGGCCTTGCAGCCCCCTGCACAGACAAATGCCGGGCCATTCGTTTCCTCGATTGCAAACAATGGCCCGGCATGGTTTTCGGGAGGCAGGGTTTTGTCTCCCTCCTTTATTCCTTCACCCGGTTAGCGTCAATAGCCGAACAAATCTTCCTGCGTCAGCTTCTCTACCGGGCCATATCCGGACAGCCATTTCATGTCCAAATCTTTTTCATCGCCCAAGATCGCATATATGTATTTGCGGCCTTTCACCCATTTCTCCTGGAATGCCTTCACATCGGATAAGGTCATCTGCTGGACTTGCTCAAACAAGGCCTTCCGCGTGTCAACAGACAAGCCCAAATCCTGTGCATCCATGTATGCCCACAGGACAGCGGACTTGGTTATCCTTTCGGTGCGCAAACGGGTCAGCAATGCGTCTTTCGCCAGGTCAAACGCCTTTTCCGATTCGGGCATATCGTTGATAATCCCCTCGAACGCCTTCAAGGCATCCTGCATCTTGTCGTTCTGCGTGGCGATAAAGGTGCGGTAAATATACGAATGCCGCAATTTCGACGGGGCAATCAGATTGGCGCCGGCCGAATAAGCCAAGCCCCTGGCCTCCCGCATTTCCTGGAAAACGATGGAATTCATGTTCCCGTTGAAATATTCATTGTACAGGTTCAGTGCCGGGTCAATGGTCACATCAAACTTTTCTCCCCGGTTGGATATGGCAGAGAAATAAATCTGCTTGGCGTCATACTGGGCGAAAAGGACTTTATTGCCTGTCGTTTCCTGCATCTTGAAATCCGCCGGGGCCGGAACGGGATTCAGTGTCTCGGGAACCTTGTGCTGTTCGTTGATAATGCCTATCACTCCTTCCGCGCTTTCCGGGCCGTAATACAAGATCTTATGTTCGTAGGTGTTGATCTGATGGATGCGGTCCACCAGTTCCTGGGGAGTCATCTGCTGCAATTCCGATGTAGTCAGGACATTTGTGGTCGAAGACTTAGGACCCCAGACCGCATACTGGACCAAACGGTTGAAATTCTGCGCCTGGCTCAATTTGGCATCAACCCGCTTCTTCAGCATATCCGAAACCAGATTCCCGTATGCCTCCTCGTTTACCTGGGCGTCTGCCAGCAATTCCTCAAACAACGCCATTGCCTTCGGCATGTTCTCCGCCAAGCCGGTCAACGAAACATACGTGCGGTCCGAACCCGGATGCACGCTGAACGAACAAGCCAGGCGGTAAAACTCCATATTGATCTCCTGCAACGACTTCGTCGAAGTGCCCAAATATTTCAGGTATTCGAAAGCCGTGCCCAAGGCCTTGTCGTTATCATTTCCCATATCGAACACATACAACAGGGAGAACAAATCGTTGGAAGTATTCTGCTTGTACAATACAGGGATGCCGGACTTGGCGGTCAGCTTGCTCAGGTCTTTCTCAAAGTCCAGGAATACCGGCTCGATCGGGGCCACCTGCGAAGCCCGGATCTCTTTCAGGAAAGCGCTTGCGCTGTCGCGATTCATGACAATCGGCGTAATCTGGGGCTTCTCGATCTTCTTTTCATTCGGATCTTTGCCCTGACGCTTGTACACCAATGCGTAATTGTCGCCAAAATACTGGTTGGCAAAATCGATTATCTGCTGTTTCGTCACCTTGCTCATGCGATCCAGTTGCTCCACCTCATCCTTCCAATCGGACTTATTGATGAATGCGCTCACGAACATGTCCGCACGGTCGCTGTTCGAATCCAACTGGTTCATTTGGTCCAATTTGAAATTATTGATGGCCGCATCCAGCAACGCTTCATCAAACTCGCCTTTCTTCAGTTTCCCCACTTCGGCCAGGAACAAGTCCTTTACGTCATCCAATGTCTGTCCTTGTTTCGGGGTTCCCGCAATGATGAAAGCATCATAATCTGCCAGGCCGTATCTTCCTGCGTAGCAATTCAGCACTTTCTGCTGTTGGATCAAATCCACGTCGAACAAGCCTGCCTTTCTGTTGTTCATGATCAACGAGACCAGATTCAACAAGTCTTCCTGTTCGACGGAAGAAGCCCCGGGGAAACGCCAGCCCAACATTACGTTCTCTGCCTCCAGACCCAATACTTCCTTTACGACCGGAGCCTTGACAGGAGATTCATTCGTGACCGGCAAGGCGGGCAGATCGAAGTTGGGCTTCAGGTGGCCGAAGTACTTTTGGATGATGGCAATGGTCTGGTCCGGATCCAAGTCGCCCGACATGCAGATCGCCATATTGTTCGGCACATACCATGTCTTCTGGTAATTCTTGATATTCGTGATCGACGGGTTCTTCAGGTTTTCCTGCGTCCCCAGCACGGTCTGCGTCCCATACGGATGATCGGGGAACAACGCGCTCAAGATAGCTTCTAATGCCTTGCGGCTGTCGCTGGTCAGGGACATGTTCTTCTCTTCATAGACAGTTTCCAATTCCGTGTGGAAACCGCGGATCACACTGTTCTCGAAGCGGTCTGCCTGTATTTTCGCCCAATTGTCTATCTGGTTGGACGGAATATCATCCTCGAAAACCGTCTGGTCGAAGCCCGTGTAGGCATTCGTCCCCGTCGCCCCGATGGCAGCCATCAGCTTGTCGTATTCATTCGGGATGGCCAGTTTCGAAGCCTCGTATGACACGCTGTCGATCTGATGGTAAATCGCGCTCCGCTCGGCTTCGTCCGTGGTTTGACGATAGACTTCAAACAGGCGTTCGATTTCATCCAGCATCGGTTTTTCCTTTTCATAATCCTGCGTCCCGAAATGGGTCGTCCCCTTGAACATCAAGTGCTCAAAGTAATGAGCCAACCCCGTCGTTTCCGCCGGATCATTCTTTCCTCCCACACGCACCGCGATATACGTCTGGATCCGCGGCGTCTCTTTGTTTACGGTCAAATACACTTTCAGCCCGTTGTCCAAGGTATAAATACGGGCGTTCATCGGATCATTGGGAACCGATTCATAAGGGACAGAGCCATTCGTACATGCCGACAGGACACATAAAGAAAAGGCTATTCCCAACCAATAATTAATTTTACACATACCTATTATTTATATAATGATTAAACTGCTGCAAATATCCGCAAAAAACATCACAAAAACACAGACTTACCCGAAAAAAAACGCAGAAGGGCCGTTTTCCGGCAAAGAATCCGGGCGGCCCTCCCCTATCGGTTGCCGCGGCGCGCTCACTTCAGGCCGAAAGCGGCTTTTACTTTTTCCACGTAGTCCAGCTTTTCCCAGGTGAACAATTCCACCTCGCAAACGACGGGCTCCGGGACATATCTGGAATTGAAAACCTTCCTCACCGTTTGCGGCGCGCGCCCCATGTGGCCGTAGGAAGCCGTCTCGAAGTAAATCGGGTTCCGCAGCTTCAGGCGTTCTTCGATCGCTTTCGGGCGCATGTCGAAGATTTCCCATATCTTGGCCGCGATCTCCCCGTCCGTCATGCCCACATGGGAGCGGCCGTATGTGTTCACGAAGATATTCATCGGCCTGGCGACACCGATGGCATAAGACACCTGCACCAGGATTTCATCCGCGACGCCCGCCGCGACCAGGTTCTTCGCGATGTGGCGGGCGGCATAAGCGGCCGAACGGTCCACCTTCGACGGGTCTTTCCCCGAGAAAGCGCCGCCGCCGTGCGCGCCTTTACCCCCGTATGTATCGACGATAATCTTCCGGCCCGTCAGCCCGGTATCGCCATGGGGGCCGCCTATCACAAACTTGCCCGTCGGGTTGACATGATAGGTGATCCGGTCGTCGAACAAGGCTTGCACGCGGGGAGGATATTGCGCCTTCACGCGGGGGACCAGTATGTTTTTGACATCCTCCCGGATCTTGTCCTGCATGGCCTTGTCGGCCTCTTCCTGCGAAATGCCTTTTGCCTCGGCAAACTCGTCGTGCTGCGTGGAAACGACAATCGTGTCAATCCGCAGCGGGCGGCCGTTGTCATCGTATTCGATCGTCACCTGGCTCTTCGCGTCCGGGCGCAAATAAGGCATCAGGCGGGGTTCCTGTTTGCGTATCCTGGCCAGTTCCGACAGCAGGCCGTGCGCCAGGTCCAGGGCAAGGGGCATGTAGTTGGCCGTTTCGTTGGTGGCATACCCGAACATCATCCCCTGGTCGCCCGCGCCCTGGTCATAAGGGTTCTCGCGCTCCACGCCACGGTTGATGTCTTCGCTTTGTTCGTGGATGGCGGAGAAAACGCCGCACGACTTCGCCTCAAACTGGTACTCGCTCTTGGTGTAGCCGATTTTTTCGATTACGCCGCGGGCCACTTCCTGCACATCCACATACGCTTTTGATTTGACTTCCCCGGCCAAGACGACCTGCCCGGTCGTGACAAGGGTTTCGCAAGCCACTTTCGAGTTCCTGTCATAGGCCAGAAACTCGTCAAGCAAAGCATCCGATATCTGATCGGCTACTTTGTCGGGGTGTCCTTCCGACACCGATTCGGAGGTAAATAAATAACTCATCTCGCAAATATTTTAATTGATGTTAGATAATCCGCCATGAAATCGACGGGGAAGGAAATGTTTGCCCGAAGGCACGAAAGAACGGTTGTTTTTAGCATTTTTTCCCGTGGTTGCAAGCGCACAAATCTGTCCACGTCAATTCTGGGCGCAAATATAGCGATATGTATGGGATAAG
>CAYRFT010000124.1:0-5714 GCA_964423585.1 uncultured Parabacteroides sp.
CCGGAGAACATTTTCGCCTCCGCGCTTTGGCGGCCGTGATTTTTTCCATAACTTGCCCCTGCTGACAACAAATCAAACATTCAAAAGAAATGAAACGTATCATAGAAGTATGCGCCAACTCGGCGCAGAGCTGCGTGGAAGCCGAAGCGGGCGGGGCTTCGCGGGCGGAGTTGTGCGCGGGCATCCCGGAGGGCGGCACGACCCCCAGCTACGGCGAGATCGCCATGGCCAAGCGGCTCACGTCCCGCATAGACATCAACGTGATCATCCGTCCCCGGGGCGGCGACTTTCTATACACGGAAGCCGAAATAAATTCGATGCTGCTGGACATAGGGATGTGCAGGCGGCTGGGCGTCCACGGTGTCGTGTTCGGCTGCCTGACGGAGGAAGGGGCTATCGACGTCCCCTTGATGCGCAGGCTGAAAGAGGCCGCCGGGCCTTTGTCGGTGACATGCCACAGGGCGTTCGATGCCTGCCGCGACCCGTTCGAGGCGCTGGAACAACTGATAGGGCTGGGTTGCGACCGCATCCTGACATCGGGGCAGCAGCCCGATGCCTGCATGGGAATCCCTTTGATCAGGCAACTGGTGGAAAGGGCGGCAGGACGGATCATCATCATGCCCGGCTGCGGCGTGAGGGACACGAACATTGCCCGGATAGCGCGCGAGACGGGCGCGGCCGAGTTTCATACCTCCGCCAGGAGCATCGTGCGCAGCCGGATGAAATTCAGGAACGAGAAAGTCACCATGGGCGGCAACACCGCCCTGCCCGAATACGAAACCGGGCAGACCGACCGCAAAAAGGTGGCCCTCTGCGTCTGGGGCGCAAGCGATGAAGGCGCGGGGAGCAAGAATTTGATGTGAAAACGAAAGAAAAACGGAAAGGATGGGGCTTATTTCATGATTTTTGTTTTCCTTTGTAGGGAAAAATCATTTGTGAGGTGAATTTAAATCGTGATTGCAAGCGGCTTTCTTGTTTTATTTTGAAAGCCGGCAAAAAAATTCCATCTTTGCAGGCATTAATTTGGTGTCGGCAGGATTAAGACTCTGGAAGTGCAATGTTGAAAGTTGATAAGTTTATTTTGTCGGGAGTTTTGTTGTTTGCCCACTTGTCGGCCTGGAGCCAGATCAATACGGCATCGCCCTATACCCGTTTCGGGTTCGGGGAAATAGCCGACCGCTCTTTTGGCGCGGGCCGTGCAATGGGAGGTGTGGGGATAGGACTGCGTTCTCCCGAACAAATAAATCCGATGAACCCGGCCTCTTACAGTTGTATGGATTCATTGACCTTCATCTTCGATTTCGGGGCTTCGTTGAAAGTCTCGTCGATGAAAGATCAATCCAACAAGTACAATCATGTGAGCGGCAACGTGGAGTACATTGCCATCCAGTTCCCCATAACCAGATGGCTGGCGGTAAGCGCGGGGCTGATACCTTATTCGTTCGTGGGGTACAGGTTCGGCGAATTGTCGGGCATCGGGGACGAGACTTACCAGAATGTCTATTCGGGGACAGGCGGATTAAACGATTTCTACGGCGGCTTTTCCGTGGATATATGGAAAAAGCGCCTGGCGGCAGGTGCCAACTTCGGCTTCCTGTTCGGAGACATCGAGCACACCCAGTACCTGTCTTTCTCGTCGAGTGGAAGTTCTTCGTCCCTGCCGTATATGAACCAGCGCATCCGCCGGATGAGGGTGAGAGACATGAAGATGGATTTCGGCTTGCAATATACGCATCCTCTGAGTGCCACGGAATGCGTGACGCTGGGATTGACCTATTCGCCCGTAAACCAGCTGGGGGTGAAGACTTATGACACGCTCGAGAAGTTGGACCCGGCAGATTCGAGGAATCCGGTTGTCGAATCTTCCACGGACACGATCCGGGGCCTCCGTTACGACTTGCCGCATTCTTTCGGATTAGGCTTGTCTTATACGAAAATGGAGAAGCTGTTAGTGGCGGCCGACTTTTTATTTGAAGGCTGGGGCAATGCGAATTTCATGGGAGAGAAAGGGGCGTTGCAGAATCGTACCCGCCTTGCCATAGGCGCCCAATACGAACCCAATGCGAGAGCGAGGAATTACTTCAACCATGTCCGTTACCGGGCGGGTTTTCACTATGGCAATTCGTACATGAAGGTCAACCCGTCGGAGGAAAACGGGAATAAAGGATACGGGTACAAAGAATACGGCGCAAGTTTGGGACTGGGGTTGCCGTTGATCGACAACCGTTCCATACTGAACATCTCGTTTGAATATGTCAAACTCAAACCGGAGCGCGTCTCCATGGTTGACGAGCAATATTTCCGCGTGACGGTGAACTATACGTTCAATGAACGCTGGTTCTTCAAATTCAAATTGGATTGACGAGTAAGCAAGATAGAGAATATAAAATAGTAGTAACTTTTAATTGGAAAACAAGTATGAAGGTCAAAGTATTGTTATTAGCTCTTGGCTGTACAATGGGGACATTGGGAGCATACGCCCAGAAAGGGGTGGATAATGGAACTCAGTATGGAACCGGTGAAGACAGCGTGCGCTGCATCACCAACATCAGCCTGTTTGTGCCTTATGCAAAAGGCGGTAATTTCAGAGATGCCTTGGAGTTTTGGAAGATTGCCTACAACGAATGCCCGGCATCCACCAAGGATCTTTATTTGTATGGTGTGCGGATTGTCGCTTGGCAGATCGAAAACGAAAAAGACCCCGCCAAGAAGGCACAGTTGGTAAATGACTTGATGGCAGTTTATGATAAACGCATCAAGTACTTTGGAAACGACCGCAGGTATAGCAAAGATTGGATTATTGGAAACAAAGCGGAAGATTATGTAAAATATGCCGGAGAGAATTTGGATCCGAATGCTTTATATGATTGGACGAAGTCGGCTATCGACGAAAAAGGGGACAAATGCGAAGTAAAGGCCGTTTCGTATTTCATGTTCGCTTCTTTGCGCAAAATGCAGGCCGACCCCAACTTCAAGGACCAGTATGTCCAGGATTACTTGAAAGCGGCGGGTATCATCGATGCCCAGATCAAGGCCGCGGAAGCCGCAAACGACGAAAAGGAACTGACGGCTTTAAAGGCTTATCAGACGGCGGTAGAAGCCGGCTTTGCCAATAGCGGTGCCGCCGATTGCGAGACGTTGCAGAACGTGTATGCCTCGAAAGTGGAAGAGAACAAGACGAACCTGGAATTCCTGAAGCAGACGATTGCCCTGTTGCGCAAATCCCATTGCCAGGAAATCGAAGTTTACTTTGCCGCATCAGGATACGCCCATGCCATCGAACCGACGGCAGAATCGGCAATGGGTTTGGCCAAGCAGGCTGCAAAGAAGCAGGACTATGAGACGGCCATCAAGTTCTTTGAAGAAGCCGCCAACATGGAAAGCGACGTTGCGACCAAGGCGGAAGATTATTACATGATTGCCCTGTTGCTGTTCGACCAGAAGAGCTATTCAAAGGCAAGAGAGTATTGCCGCCAGGCCATCTCCGTGAACGCCAATTATGGAACGCCTTATCTGCTGATTGGCAAGATGTATGCCGCGACGACCAAGAACGTTTATCCGGACGACCCGGTACTGGCCAGGGTCGTATATTACGCGGCCATCGACAAATTCCAGAAAGCCAAATCCGTCGATCCGAGCTGTACGGACGAAGCGAACAGCCTGATTTCTTCGTACAACGTCCATCTTCCCTCCACGGAAGAAGTATTCATGCACCCGGACCTGGAAAAAGGCAAAGCGTTTACAATCGGCGGCTGGATCGGAGAATCAACCGTTGTCAGGTAATCCGTATGCGGGAACGTTTCATGCGGGTCACAGGCATTTCAAGCATAACAACCGTCCCATGGATGGTTGTTATGCTTCTTTTGTTGGCCGTGGCTTGTTCCAAAGAGACGAAAGACATCGTTGACGCGACTTATGACCCTGAAAAAAGCCATACCATGAAGGCCACCGAGGTAAACACGCTGATATCGGATTCCGGGATAATACGTTACCGGATAGAAGCGGCCGAGTGGATGGTCTTCGGCAAGGCGAAAGAACCCTATTGGTATTTCCCCGAAGGCATTTACGTGGAGAAATTCGACACGCTGCTCCACTCGGAAGCAAGCATCAAGGCGGACACTGCCTATTATTTTGAAAAAAAGGGATTGTGGCACCTGATGGGAAACGTGGAAGTGGAAAGCCTGGAAGGGGAAAGGTTCGATACGCCGGAATTGTTTTGGAACCAGAAGGAAGAGAAGGTTTACTCGGACAAATACATCCGGATCCAGCAGGAAGAACAGATCATCACCGGCATCGGGTTTGAATCGAATCAGAACATGACGCGCTATAAGATTTTTAACTCCCAGGGGGTATTCCCGGTCGAAGAGGCTTCCCAGCCGGCCGATTCCATCGGGGCGGAAAAGATCTCGGCTGCCGATTCCTTAAAGACGAAGTAGGGTGGAAATATTGCTCAACATATTGGTGTCGTTGGCCTTTTCGGCATTTTTCTCAGGGATGGAGATATCGTATGTCTCCGCCAACAAGTTGCGCTTTGAGCTGGACAAAAAGGACAAAAGCCTGACGAATAAAATACTGGACATCTTCTTCCATAACCCCAACCAATTCATTTCGACGATGCTGGTGGGAAACAACATCGCCTTGGTGGTATATGGCTTGCAGATGGCCGTTCTGCTCGAGCCCTGGATTGCGCGGTTTGTCGATCAGGAAGCCTTGATCGTATTGGTCCAATCGATAATCTCCACCATCCTGATATTGTTTGCGGGCGAGTTCATGCCCAAAACCTTCTTTAAAATCAACCCCAACTTCTTCTTGCGCCTCTTCGCCTTTCCCCTATACATTATATATATACTGCTGTATCCCGTCTCAAAGTTCTCCTCCTTGCTGTCCTTCCTGATATTGAGGGCCGCCGGCGTGAAAAACCTGGAAAACTCGGGAGTCTATACCTTGGGGAAGGTGGATTTGGATTATTTCATCCAGCAAAGCATCGAAGACGCGCCGCAGGATTCGGAAATGGACACGGAAGTGAAGATTTTCCAGAACGCCCTCGAATTCTCGAACGTGAAGGTGCGCGACTGCATCGTGCCCCGGACCGAAATCGTGGCCTGCGGACGCGACGTCTCGACGGACGAGCTCCGTTCCCGCTTCATCGAGACGGGATTTTCCAAAATCCTCATCTATGACGACAACATCGACAACATCATAGGATACATACATTCTTCGGAGATGTTCAAGCACCATGACAATTGGATGGAACAGCTTTGCAAGGTCTCCATCGTCCCCGAGGCAATGGCCGCCAACAAGCTGATGCGCATCTTGATGCAGGAAAAGAAGAGCCTGGCCGTGGTGGTGGACGAATTCGGCGGCACCTCCGGCATCGTCACGCTGGAAGACTTAGTGGAAGAAATCTTCGGGGAAATAGAAGACGAGCATGACATGAAAAAGGAGGTCGCCCGCAAAATCTCCGAAAACGAATACGTGGTGTCCGGCCGCATGGAAATAGACACCTTGAATGAAATGTTCGGGCTGGATTTGCCCGAATCGGACGATTTCGTGACAATCGCCGGCCTGATCCTGCATTATTACCAGAAATTCCCGAAGCTGAACGAATCCATAGAGTACGGCAAATACACTTTCAAAATCGTCAAGGCCACCGCGACCAAAATAGAACTGGTGCGGATGAAAGTCCGTGCATGATGAGGCTTTTCTTGTCCGGC
>CAYRFT010000125.1:0-5708 GCA_964423585.1 uncultured Parabacteroides sp.
TGGCTGGCTGGCTGGCAAAATTATTATTCATGATTTGTATTGACATGATGTTGTATCTGGTATTCTTGCTAACGGCACAAAAGTAATAAGAATAATTCATTCAACAAGCATCCGGGATATTTTCCTGCGGCGGCAACCCACAGGGGAAAAAACCTGAAAAGTTTGGCGGTTTGCCGAAAAGGCCTTACTTTTGCCCTCTCAATCCTGCCGCCCCTGTAGTTCAACGGATAGAACGATGGTTTCCTAAACCGTAAATCTGGGTTCGATTCCCAGCGAGGGTACTTCCGAGGGGGAAAGCGGCTTGTCCCCGGGCAATCTAATCGAACAAGGCTTGAAGGACCTGCAGAGACCGGATCTCCCTGAAATCAGGCAAATGCAATTGGTAATACTCGAAAATCCGGCGCAAGATCCGGACGCGGCCCCGGCGGGAAAAAGCATACAAGGACATATTCTCGTAACTCATCTTCAGCAAACGCCGGAACACCACCGTTTCAGCCGGCCGCAGATAATAAGGATGCGCGGGCTGCTGGCCGACGAAGATTCCGTTCAGCATGTCGAAGAACAACGAATCCCGCTGGTGCTCCACATTCGGGAATATCCCGAGGTAGTGCAGGAGGTTCAACAAGAAAGCCACATGGAAATTGGCAAGTCCCCGGTCAACCGTATCCAATATCCGAATCGAATCGGTCAGGAACGAATACATGCGCTCGTCGGGCTGCGTGTCTCTCATCACCCGGAAAAGGACTTCCGACAGGAAAAGGTCGAGGACATTCTTCACCGGGTCCGCCTGGAACGACGAGGCCGAGAAGACCAAGTGCGCTTCCTTGATCCGCTGGATATCCCGCTTGTTGAGATGCTCGACCTCCAGGTCCAGGACGGAAAGCGGCATGAACAAAGCCTGCGGCAAAGAAGTCCTTTTCCTTTTCTTGCGCGCTACCAGGTAAGAAACGCGCCCGAAGTCTTTCGTGTAGATATGTAGGATCGTATATACATCCTTATATGGAAGCGAATGCAGCACGATCCCTTGCGTCTTGTATAGCATTTCCTTTCTTTTAACCGGCACGGTTCATTTGAACTCAGGCCATAAGTCTTGCACGATGACCTGCTGCGTCAGGCCGGCAATCGCCTGCAATCCTTTGAGCGACGTATCCATGCCTTCAATGGAAATGGGTTCATGAATCACCATCTCCATGGCATGGCGGTGCAGGTTCAAAGACCCGATCGGCAAGACATGGAACGGACCGTTCAATGTTATCGGGACGATCATCAGATGCTGGTCGGCCGCCATTTGGAAAGCGCCCTTCTTGAACCGGGCCATTTTGCCCGTATCGGTACGCGAGCCTTCCGGGAAGATGGCGATGGAAGCGCCCTTGCGCAAACACCTCTCGGCTTCCGTTACCGAGCGGGCGGCCGCTTTCGGTGTCGAATTATCGACAAAGATGAATCCCGCGGCCCGGCAGGCAGCCCCGACAAAAGGAATCTTGCCGATGCCCGCTTTCATCACCCACTTGATAGGCACGCCCAAAAATCCATAAATCAAAAAAATATCAAATGCCCCCTGATGGTTGGCAGCAAAAACATACGACTTCCCTGCCTGCAAATGTTCCCGCCCCCGCACCTTTACCGGACAAAGAGCCAAATAGCAGGCCAGCCGCGACCAGATCATTCCCGGATAATAAGCAAAGATCCTTTCGCCTCCCGACAAACACCCGGCAATGGTCGTCACCGCCGTAAGAATGGTCAGCACAAAAAATACCGGGACAAAAAACAGCCATGTGTACAAGATATAAAACAGACGCATCACCAGTTTCCTTTTGAATTACAAAACAAATATAGAAGCTAATTTAAAAGGATTCATCATTTTTATTCCAAAATATTTTTTCAATCGGGTTATTATTGCTTTATTTGCGAAAGGAAAAGAAAATTTATAAACATCTATAACATGAACGGATTGATTAAAAATTTAGGAGTCATCGTGCTCCTTGTCGGTGTGGTTATATTAGCTGTTCCGTTTCTGACAGGCAATATGACAAATGGTATTTTACTTACCGGTTTAGTAGTTATCGTTATAGGCTACCTGAGCCATATCGTAATCAACAAACGGGTAGAATAAATCTATCGTAAGCGGGAAATGTCGAAGAGGGTGCATGGATTCCATGCACCCTCTTTTTTATTTTTCAATTGCCTTGTAAATCGAATCCTGAATCCGGGTACGAATGTTCAGGGATGACAGTTTGTTGTTGTTCCGGTTCGGATATACACGGTTGCTCAGGAAGATGTAAATCAGTTGATAGTCCGGGTCCACCCAAAAGCAAGTTCCCGTAAAGCCGGTATGCCCATACACGGAAGGAGAAGCCAGCGAGCCGCAGGGAGACGCTTTGCCGCCCGTTTCCGGTTTGTCAAAACCGAGCCCGCGGCGGCAGGTAGGGCTCTTGGTCTGAGTAAACAGACGGACCGTCTCCTGGCTCAGCAACTGCTCTCCGCCATAACTTCCATCGTTCAAATAGAGTTGCAAAACTTTTGCCAGGTCGTTTGCGTTCGAGAACAACCCGGCATTCCCCGAAACACCGCCCTGAAAAGCGGCCGACTCGTCGTGCACATAGCCGCGGATGAGCTGATGCCTGACCTGCTTGTCATATTCTGTCGGGGCTATTTGCAGGGAATCCATTTTTCCCAACGGGTTATAAGCCGTGTGCCAAGCCCCCAAGGGTTCCCAGAAGGCTGATTCCAGCAGCTCATCCATCGGACGAAGCAGTTGTTTCTCCGTCATCATCTTGAGCAGGATAAAATTGACGCAGCCATACCGATACCGCTTGGGGCCGAGTTTGGAACGCCTGATCATTTGGATAATCGTATCCTGAAAGGAAGGCTTCAGGTAAATCCCCTCGGCCACTTTCCACGTATATCCGGGCGAAGGCCGGGCAGCGACCAATTCCGGTTTAAACGCTCCCTTTTCCATCGCCTTCGTATAAAAGTTGATGGTTGGGACCAATCCCGATTGGTGGAACAACAGTTCGCGTATGGTAATGTCTTTCTTATCGGAATCCTTCAATTCGGGTATATACGCCGATATTTTATCTGTCAGCCTGAACTTCTTCGTATCGTATGCCTTCATCACGGCCAATAACGTTCCCGCCGCCTTGGATGCGGAAGCCAAGTCATAAACGGACTCCGCAGTGACCGGCTGTCCCCCGCTGTAAGTATATGACCCGAACGCCCGGTCATAGACAATCCAACCGTCTTTGGCGACCATCAACTGGCAACCCGGATAGGCCTTTGCCTTCAGGCCTTCTTCAGCGATGGCACTGATTTCGGCGAGCCGTTCCGCATTCAGTCCGACAGCTTCGGGTTCATGGTATCCCAACCGCACCTTTTCCGTGAAGATGCCCGTGCCGGCATAATATAAATCCGGGATGGAAACGGGCAGCTTCCCTTTCGTCCCGATGCCGCCGAAGATGGCCTGCGCCGCATATTGCTGTGCCAGCGGCGTGTCTTCATACCCCATCACGACCGCTTCCGCCTTTTCGACGGACTGTTTATACGACTTGCAGAAATAAGGGACGGTGAAGAAAGCATATACCAATTGCTTCCGTTCCGCCAGCTTGCACAAGGCCTGGCTCTCGGGAATGCGGACCGTATGCACGGCACAAATCACCAAGTCGTATTTATCCAACTTCGCATACACCTGCCGGATTGCGGAAGCACTGCTGCTCCGCGTGACGGCAAAGTAATCGGCTTTCGCATATTTGGATACGGTCTCCTCGAAATCGGAAGTCCCGCTGCCGATGGAAAGGACGGCCATCTTCGTCCGGCCGAGTTTCTTCAGCGGGAGGACATCGTCCTCGTTCTTCAGCAAAGTGATGGCCTCGGCATTCAACTGGGCGGCCAGCCAGGCGGCATGCGCCGTGTTCAGCCGTTCGGAAAGCCCTTTCAGGGGAATGGGCTTGTAGCGGTCCAGCCCGGCCGCATATTTGTATTGCAGGATCTTCCTGCACTTGTCTTCTATCAGCTTCATCGGAATGATGCCCTCTTCAACAGCCTCCTTGACGGCCTTGTAGTCGGAAATGGGCGCATCGGGTGCCAGCAGAATGTCGTTCCCCGCCAACAAGGCTTTCACGCAAGGGCTCTCCGACTTGCCGCCCCCGGCTCCTTTCATGGCCAGGGCATCCGTAAAGCACAAGCCCCGGAAGCCGAGTTCGCCCTGCAGCAATTCTTTCACCACCTTTTCCGACAAGGAAGAAGGCCGGTTCTTCCGCTTGTCCAGGGCCGGAATGTGCAGGTGCGCCGTCATGATGCCCGCAAAGCCTTTCTGTATATACCGCCTGAAGGGGAAAAGCTCGACCGAGTCCAAACGCGACCGGCTGTGGTATATCACGGGAAGAGCCTCGTGCGAATCGTCGGATGTATCGCCATGCCCCGGGAAATGTTTCGCTACCGCCATGATGCCGCCTTCTTCCAACCCGCTGGCATAGGCGATCCCCTTGTCCGCCACGGCTGCCGGGTTCTCCCCGAACGACCGGATCCCGATCACCGGATTATCGACGTTGCTGTTCACGTCCAGGTCAGGCGCAAAGTTGATATGGATGCCCATCTCTTTGCATTGCCGCGCCACCTCCTCGCCATAGCGGCGGATCAGCAGGTCGTTTTCGATTGCGCCCAGCATCATGTTCTTGGGGAAACGGGTCGTCCCGCTCAGCCGCATCGACAATCCCCACTCGCCGTCCAATGAAACCAGCAGAGGTACTTTCGAGGCTTCCTGCATCCGGTTCGTCAGCCGCGCCTGCACCTCCGGGCTTCCCTTATGGAACAGGACGCCGCCGATCTTCAGCTCGTTCACATAGCGCAAAAGGCGTTGCATGTTCTGATTCGTGCTCTTCACGTCGGCCATCACCATGAACAATTGCCCGATGCGTTCATCCATGCTCATGGAATTGAACACCGAATCCGTCCATGCCGCCATCTTCTGCCGGTCCGCCCGGTCCAGCAGGGCGGGCTGCTGCGCGGCCACGCCGGCCGCCACGAAGAGCCACCCGGCCACCAGTAATACAATCCGCTTCATACGTCGCTTGCCTTTCTCTCTCTTTATAATTTAAGTAGTGCAAATGTAACGAAAATCGGCCGCAATCGCGGCAGGAAGAAAAACAAAAAGAAATAACGAAAGAAAGTGCCCGCCCGTTTGGTCACCTCGCAAAGATTTTGTTATTTTGCATCCGCTTTACGCAACGCTGGCAGGACAAGCAGCCTGCTAATTGCGTGCATTATCAACAATTTTAAAAACACAAGCAACATGGATCTAATTAAAATTGCAGAAGAGGCGTTCGCTACCAACAAGGAGCACCCGTCGTTCAAGAGCGGCGACACCGTCACGGTCGCCTACCGCATCAGGGAAGGCAACAAGGAACGCATCCAACAGTACAGAGGCGTGGTCATCCGTATCTCCGGCCACGGGGAAAAGAAACGTTTTACGGTACGCAAGATGTCTGACAACGTAGGCGTGGAAAGGATTTTCCCGATCGAATCCCCGTTCATTGACAACATCGTTGTAAACAAGGTGGGACGTGTCCGTCGGGCCAAGCTGTATTATCTGCGTGCCCTGACGGGGAAGAAGGCAAGGATCAGGGAAAAGAGAGTTTGACCGATTTGCCTGCCCGGCGACGAAAAGCCATCCGATTTGTTTCGGGTGGCTTTTTGTTTATGCCCGGCATGGG
>CAYRFT010000126.1:0-5706 GCA_964423585.1 uncultured Parabacteroides sp.
TTTGTGGGATGACCCGTCATTCCCTCAATCCATTTGCGCGCGTTGACAAAGGCCTCGATCCATGGGGTCACTTCGTCGTTCCGTCGTTCCGTCGGATAATAGGCGCATTGCCACGGGAATATCGCCCGTTCCAGGTGGGGCATCATCGCCAGATGGCGGCCATCGTGAGAGCAAACTCCGGCAACAGCCCAAGGCGAACCGTTCGGATTGGCCGGATAACTTTCGTAATTATACTTGGCGACGATATGGTATGCTTTTTCCCCATACGGGAAATCAAACTTGCCTTCACCATGAGCTACCCAGATTCCCAGCTTGCTGCCGCTCAAAGAACCGAACATGACGGAATGGTTCTTCGGGATTTCCAACGCAACGAAGTTGGATTCGAACTTGTGCGAATCGTTGTGCAGCATCTTATGCTTCTTCTCGTGCTCCGGGTACAAAAGCTCCAACTCGGCCATCAACTGGCATCCGTTGCAAATGCCTAAACTTAAAGTGTCTTTGCGGGCATAAAAGCGCTCGATTGTCTTTTTCGCCTTCTCGTTGAACAAGATTCCGGCGGCCCAGCCCTTGGCCGAACCCAATACGTCGGAATCGGAGAACCCCCCGCAGAATACGATCAGGTTGACATCGTCCAACGTTTCACGGCCTGAAGCCAGGTCGGTCAGGTGGACATCTTTCACATCAAAGCCTGCCAGGTACATGGAGTACGCCATTTCACGCTCGCCATTCGTTCCCTTATTTCTAAGGATAGCCGCTTTGATGCCGGTCGGTTCGCGGCGGTCGGCAGAAATGCCATAAGAAGCCAGCGTGCCGGTGAAGTTCTTGTTGAACTTGAATTCCAGCGGCTGCATCTTGTAGTTCTCGAAACGATTGCCGGCGCATACATTTCCGCTCTGCCTGACATCCAACTTGTAGGAAGATTCATACCAAACATCGCGCATATAGTCGATGCCGAAATGATACCGGATTCCATCCTTCGATACGAGGATATGGCGTTCGTCGGACGGTTTGGCAATCTCGGCAAAGCCTATGCCTGCGTCCGTCATCAGTTTCTCGAAGGCTTTCTTGTCTTTTACCTGGACGATGATGCCCGGATTTTCGGCAAAAAGAATCTTGACAATGTCAGATTCGTTGATTTTATCCAAGCTGACTTCCAAGCCGCCTTCCACGTTGGCAAAGTTCATTTCCAACAAGGTGGTAATCATGCCGCCTGCCGAGATATCGTGGCCGGCCAGGACCAAGCCTTTCTCGATAGCCGCCTGGACCGCATTGAATGCATCGCTGAAATATTCCGGGTCTTTCACTGTCGGAACTTCATTGCCCAGCTTGTTCAACACCTGTGCCAAAGCGGAACCGCCAATTTTCAAGGCATCGGATGAGAAATCGACATAGTAAATACGTGAATTCCGTTCATGGACCAATACCGGGGAAACGATCTTTTTCACATCGCTGACTTCGGCACCGGCAGAAATGATAACGGTTCCCGGAGCGATTACCTTGTCATCGCCATACTTCTGGGTCATTGACAGAGAATCTTTACCGGTCGGGATGTTGATTCCCAATTCGCAAGCAAAGTCAGAAGCTGCCTGTACGGCCTTATACAAACGGGCATCCTCGCCTTCATTGCGGCACGGCCACATCCAGTTGGCACTCAAGGAAACCCCTTTCAGCTTGTCGGCCAGAGGGGCAAAGACGATGTTCGTCAAGGCTTCGGCAATCGCCATTACGGATCCGGCAGCCGGATCAACCAAGGCTACCTGCGGCGCATGGCCAATCGAAGTAGCAATGCCGGCTTTCCCGCGGTAATCCAAAGCGACAGCTCCCAAGTCACTCAACGGCAACTGCAATTCACCTTGGCATTGCTGGCGGGCAATCTTGCCGGTTACGGAACGGTCCACCTTGTTGGTCAGCCAGTCTTTACAAGCGACGGCTTCCAACTGAAGCACGTTTTCCAGATAATGATGCAATTCGGATTCCTTGTAAACGACCGGCTGGCAGGTCTCTTTTACGGTATGATCGCGCATGACGGTGCGCGGCGGCTTGCCGAACATATATTCCAGCTTGATATCGATCGGCCTCACCCCGTCCGCTTGTTCGAAGACAAACTTCATGTCACTGGTGGTTTCGCCTACGACATACATCGGGGCACGTTCCCGTTCCGCAATGCGCCTTACCCGCTCTACGTCTTTTTCTTCTATCAGCAAGCCCATGCGTTCCTGGCTTTCATTGCCGATGATTTCCTTGGCCGACAAGGTCGGATCTCCAATCGGCAACTGGCCCATGTCGATATGCCCGCCGGTTGCTTCTACCAATTCAGACAAACAGTTCAAATGTCCACCGGCTCCGTGGTCGTGGATAGAAACGATTGGATTATCCTCCGATTCGGCGATGGAACGAATCACGTTGGCCACACGCTTCTGCATTTCAGGATTGGCGCGCTGCACGGCGTTCAGTTCGATGCCGCTCGTATATTGCCCGGTATTTACTGACGAAACGGCACCGCCGCCCATACCGATACGGTAATTGTCTCCACCGATCACAACCACCTTTTCTCCGGGTTTCGGATCACCTTTCAGGGCATCCCGCTTGTTGGCGAAACCAACACCTCCTGCCAACATGATGACTTTATCGTAAGCATACTTCTTGTCATTCTCGGCATGCTCGAACGTCAGCACCGAACCGCAGATCAGCGGCTGGCCGAACTTGTTGCCGAAGTCGGACGCGCCGTTGGAGGCTTTGATCAAGATTTGTTCCGGAGTCTGGTACAACCAGGGGCGCGGCTCAAGTATTTTCTCCCATTCGCGGGCACCTTCCGTGCGAGGATAAGCGGTCATGTAAACGGCTGTCCCGGCAATCGGCAAAGAAGCCTTGCCGCCGCCCAGACGGTCGCGTATCTCGCCGCCCGTGCCTGTCGCCGCGCCGTTGAACGGTTCCACCGTCGTCGGGAAGTTATGCGTCTCTGCTTTCAGCGAGAGTACCGTCCGGATGTCTTTGATGGCGAAGTAGTCGGGTTTGTCTCCGCTCTTCGGGGCAAATTGTTCTACTACCGGGCCGTCGTTGAAAGCCACATTATCTTTATAAGCCGATATCAGCTTGTTCGGATTCTCGGCGGATGTCTTCTTGATCAAATTGAACAACGAACTCTCCTTTTCCTCGCCGTCGATAATGAATGTCCCGCCGAAGATTTTATGGCGGCAGTGCTCTGAGTTCACCTGAGAGAAACCGAACACTTCGCTGTCTGTCAGCTTGCGTTGCAGCTTTTCGCCGACTTCTTTCAAGTATGAGATTTCCTCTTGGCTCAAAGCCAGACCTTCCCGCTCGTTGTAGGCTTCCAGATCGTCAATATAGACAATCGGGTCCGGCTGTTTGCTGATCGTAAAGATTTCTTGGTTTAATCCATTGTAAATACGTTGCAGCATCGGATCATGGTCCGCGTCGCCCGACTCTGCCGGGAAATATTCTTCTATGCGGCTGATGCCGGTCAAACCCATGTTTTGGGTTATTTCGACTGCATTCGTGCTCCATGGCGTTATCATTTCACGACGCGGACCCACAAACCAACCGTTCATGGTTTCTGCTTCGACGGGCGTTGCTCCACTGAACAGCCACACCAGTTTTTTTGTGTCTTCCGGCGAAAACGCCTGCTTGGTTTCTACCGCCAGTGCCGTTTTAGTTGGCGATTGAAAGAATAGAATCATATAGGATCAATTTATAAAGTAGTTCCCTTGTCGGGAAATCGGGGAAAACAATTTCCAAATCAGAATACGGAGAAATGCACATACCGCTTCGGATTCTCACGCAAATCCAACAATAATTTCGAGGCATTTTCCGTGGTTGCATTCAGGTTGTCATACAATGCCCGGTCGTTCAGGAGCAGGCCTAACGTGCTGTCCTTTGAGTTAAACTTCTCTGTGGTCACTTTCAGGTTGGCCAACGTGGCATTGATGCTTTGGACGGTCGTTTGCCAGTCTAATGTCTTCAATTCCCCGCTGATATCCGAGAAATTGGCAGTTACCGTTTTCAGGTCGGATACAATCACGGGAACATCTGTTGACAATAACTGGTTTAACTGGCGGGTTGAAACCTCCAGGTTCGCCGTCGATTTTTCCACATGTTCCAATGACTGGGTCAAGGCCGGATGGTTCACTATCTTGCCAAGGCCATCCAGAATGGAATCAATCTTGGGCAGCATCGCTTCGACCGAAGGAAGCAGATCTTCCTGGACCGATTGCATCAAGTCATCTGCCAGCCGCCCTTCGATGGTATCTCCCGGCTTGTAATAGTCCGACACGAACTTGTTCAAATGGACATGCAGTTCCGCCCCGCCCAGGAAGCTGTTTACGATGCTGACATAACTCCCTTTGTTTATTTTCATTTCATCCTCCAGGCCGATATCCACGAGGATTTCCCCTTTTTTCTCGTAATCGTAACGTATTTCACGCACCAGGCCCACTTTAAATCCTTCCACGTAAACGGGGCTTGAAATGGTGACGCCTTTTACATTCGGGAATGCGACTTCGTAATGGTTTACCGGCTTGAACAGATTGATGCCTTTCAAATAATTGATTCCGCTATAAAGCAAGACCAGGCTGACTATGGAGACCAATCCTATCTTTGCTTCTTTGGTGAATATTGTTTTCATCTTTATCCTGTTTATTTTTTTTGTTTTCAAATCATTGTTTGCCTTTTTGTGTTTTGGATGTCGCCCGTAAAAGCGTTCCCCTTTCCCTTTGGCGGCAGCCGGCAAGGGAAGTCCGGCGACGGGCGGTTCTGCCTCTATGTCCCTTTCCCCGGCGAAGCGGCCTGCCGGGCATCATACGCCCGTTTGTAACGGTCGAAAGCTTTCAGTATGGCCTTGGCCAATTGCTGCTGGCCGGATTCTGAAGCCAAATAGCGTTCTTCGTCCTTGTTCGAAATAAATCCTACTTCTATCAGCACGCCGGGCATGCTCGTTTTCCGCAAGACCAGGAAACCCGCCTGCCGGACGCCCCTGTCCTCCCGTTTGGTGGAAGCGAAGCAAGCCTGTATTTCGGAAGCGAAGTCGATGCTCTGCTGCATGTGCTTGTTCTGGATGAATTCGAATATGATATACGACTCTGTCGAATTCGGGTCGAACCCCTCGTACTTCTGCTGGTAATCGTCCTCCAGCAAGATCACCGAATTTTCCCGCATGGCCACGGCCAGGTTTTCTTCCGTCCGGGCCAGACCCAGCGTGTAAGTTTCCGTCCCCCTGGCCTGCTTCCCTTTGGCCACCGAATTGGTGTGGATGGATATGAACAGGTCGGCCTTGTTCCGATTGGCGATTTCCGCGCGTTCGTCCAGCTCCACGAACTTGTCGGTTTTGCGGGTATAGACGATTTTCACATCCGGGTGCTCGCCGGAAATAAGTTTCCCCAACTTCAGGGCCACCGATAAATTTATGGATTTCTCATTGATGATTTTACCCCGCGCTCCCGGGTCCTTGCCTCCGTGGCCGGCATCTATCACCACGACAAAATCCCGCCCCTCCGCTTGGGAAACGGAAGCGGCAGCCATGAAGAACAACGCCAGCAGCATAATATGCGATAATCTGTGAATCACCTCTGCATTTTGAATAATCCGGTCACAAAGGTAATGTTTTTTTTATTTGGCGGGCATAACTTTGGATATAATTAAGCAGGGCAGGGCCAAAGCAAGTGCCTTGCAGGAGGGTTTCCGATGCTCCTT
>CAYRFT010000127.1:0-5573 GCA_964423585.1 uncultured Parabacteroides sp.
GGGACGCCCGGCAGGGTCAGGCCTTGTACCTGACCCAACGGAGCAGCTCGCGGAAGGAAGGCTTCTTGCCGTACATGAGGATGCCCGTCCGGTAAATCTTCCCGGAAACCCACACGCTCCCGCAGGCCGAAGCATACAGCAAGACCACGGAAAGGATGTGTTCCCACAGAGGGATGTCGTAAGGCAGGCGCACCATCATCACCATCGGCGAGGTGAAAGGAATCAGCGAACACCAGAAAGCAAACGGGCCATCCGGGTTCTCCATGCTGGAACTCCCGGCAAAGAAGCCGAACAGGATGAAGACCACCATCGGGGTCACAAACTGGCTGGTATCCTCCGGCTGATCGACGATACCCCCGATGGCCGCGAAAAGGGAAGCATACAGGACATATCCCCCGACGAAATACAACAGGAAGTTGAAGGCCATGGCGGCGAGCGGCATCGAACGGATCATGTCCAGCGTCTCTTGCACGGGAGGGCCCGCCGAAGCTGCCACGGCAGCCTGCCCCATGCTGCCCGGCACCGCCAGGCCGGCGGTTTGCGGGGCATCTCCGCCGAAAAGGAACACGCCGACAGACAGCAAGGCCGCCGTCAGGATTCCCCACAGGAGGAACTGGGTCAGCCCCACCAGGCCGATGCCCACGATCTTTCCCATCATCAGGTCAAAAGGCCTGACCGACGAGACGATCAGCTCCACGATGCGGTTGGTCTTCTCTTGCACCACGCCTTGCATCACCATCGAGCCGTATGACAGGATGAACGTGTAGATCAAGAGGGTGAACACGAAGCCGAGCCCCATCATCGCGTCGGCCGACGCATTGCTTTCCGAGCCGTCCTCTTCCCATTTGACGGTCCGGATGTCGAACGAGACCTTGCAGTCGTCGATGATACGCTTCAGGTCCGGTATCTGGTAGGAGTCCAGCTTCTCCTGCTCCAACATGGCCGACAGTTGGCGGTTCACTTCCCGCACCAAGGCCGCCGGGAGCTGTTTGTCGGAATACAGGGCCGCCGCTTCCGGATGCCCGAGCAGATCGTCCGAGATGAAAAGGAAGGCGTCCGCTTTTTTCTTGCCCGCGCCTTCCCGGTATTCTTCCATGCCGCCTTCCGCCGGGAGGAAACGGTATTCGCCGGTATCCATGAAGGCAGGGGCATACCTGCCCGTCCGGTCCGACACCACGATGTTCTTCACCTCGTCGCTCTTCAGCATGGACAGCAAAGCCGGCAAGGAAGAAATGGCGACGATGAAGAAAGGCGACAAAAGGGTCAGCAATATGAATGATTTCTTGCCTACGCGCTGCAAATACTCGCGCCTGACGATCAGACCTAATTTACTCATGTACGGTTGATGTTAAAGGGTGATTGGCTACTACTTGAATGAAAATGTCGTGCATGGAGGGGATTTCCTCCCGGAAAGAGACGATCTCCAGCCGGCTTGCCAACTGGCGGAGCAGTTCGGAGTTGGCGACGCCCTCCCGCTTCCGGATGCGGAGTTCCAGCCCGCCGCCCGGCAGCTCTTTCCGCCCCTCCTCTTCAAACAAAGGCGATTCGAAGGCCGGCAGCGCCCCCGGCTCCCGCTTCACGTGCAAGGCGTACCGGCAGGGTTTGAACTGCCCGCGCACTTCCTCCACCGAGCCCCTCAGCACGACTTGCGAATGGTTGATCAGCGCGATATGGTCGCATATCTCTTCCACCGAACCCATGTCGTGGGTCGAGAAGATGATGGTATGCCCCTTCTCCTTCAGCTTGAGTATTTCCTGCTTCAGCATGTCGGTGTTCACCGGGTCGAACCCGCTGAAGGGCTCGTCCAAGATCAGGAGGCTCGGCTCGTGGACGACCGTGATGATGAACTGTATCTTCTGCTGCATGCCTTTCGAGAGCTCTTCCAGCTTCTTGTTCCACCAGGACATGATGCCGAACTTCTCGAACCAGGCTTGCAGCCGCTTTTTCGCCTCCCGGTACGACAGTCCTTTCAACTGCGCCAGGTAGATGGCCTGCTCTCCTATCTTCATTTTCTTGTACAAGCCGCGTTCTTCCGGGAGGTATCCTATCCGGTAAACGTCGTCAGGCATGGACGGGCGGCCGTTGAACAAGACGATGCCGCTGTCGGGTGCCATGATACGGTTGATGATGCGGATCAGCGTCGTCTTCCCCGCCCCGTTCGGTCCCAGAAGGCCGAAAATCTGCCCTTCGGGCGCCTGGATGCTGACACGATCGAGTGCCAGATGGGCGGCATACTGCTTGACCACTTCCCGGGTCTCCAATAAATACTTCATGTTTGTCTTTCTCTTGGCGGGTCCCCTGTCAACTCTTCCATATCGCCCTCGCGCAGGCGGCAGGACCCTTTATCCGCCCGGAGGCTTTGGCCTGCAAAGATAAGGATTTCTCCATTACCCCGGTTGACATGGTTTGACGCAAATCCGGAGGGCGCGCCCCTACATCTTCAGGATGATGCGTTCCCCCAATTCTTTGGAAAGGACCTTTTTGATCTCGTTCAGTTGCGCGATTTCCTTCATCACCTCCATGAAGCGTTCCGGTTCCGCCGACGGGATCTGCTTCAGCAGTTCCTGCTTCTCCTTTATCCGGCGCATGATGTAGGCCTCCTTGATGGCGTACAGGTCGCGCACCACCAATTGCCCCAGCTTGTCTTCCTCCCGCTCTTCTTTCCGGAACTTGAAATGATACCTGCTCAACTGGTATTTCTCGCTCATCAGGTTGGCGGCAATCCGGCTCACCAGCGGGTCGGGATGCGCCAGGAAATAGCGGAAGGCGACAAAGTCCTCCTCCCCGCAACGGTTGGCGGCCTCGTCGAGCATCTGCTTGAACACCGGCGTATGGAACGACAAATCGTCGTGCTTCAGATTGTCGCGGATGAACTCGGCCACCCGCATGACGACATGCCCCTCGGTCTCCTCATCCTCGTAATCGTACAAGACCCGCTCGCCATAACGCACGACATAACGCAGCAAGGCGATCTCGAACGCTTCGTAGGGCGAACGCTTCCCGGCCGTCCGGACCTCTTCCTCCGGTGCCGGCGCTTCCGTGCCTTGTGCCTCCTCTTCCCGGGGAGGAGTGAACTCGGGCGGCAGGATATCCGTCGCCGGGCGGTTCGCCGCAGGAGCGGACGACATCCGTCCGTTCTTCGAGAGGCGCAGTTTGTTGACCTGGTTCAAGACGACCTGCTCGTCTATCTCCATCATGGCACTGCACTCGCGGATATAAATCGTGCGGGTTATGTCGTCGGGCACGATCGCGATGGTCCGGACAATATCCCCGATGAGGGCGGCCCTCCTGACCGGGTCGTCTCCCGCATCGTCAAGCAACAGGCGGGTCTTGAAGCGGATGAAATCGGTTTCGTGCAGGCGGATGAACTCGGCAAACTCCGCGGCGGTGTGCGAACGGGCAAACGAGTCGGGGTCTTCCCCGTCGGGCAGCAAGACGACCTTCACGTTCATCCCTTCGTCGAGCAGCAGGTCGATGCCTCGGACGGCCGCCTTAATGCCCGCGGCGTCGCCGTCGTACAATACCGTGATATTATTGGTAAAGCGGTGTATCAGGCGGATCTGCCCGTGGGTCAAGGCTGTCCCCGACGAAGCCACGACATTCTCGACCCCCGACTGGTGCATGGAAATCACATCCGTGTAACCCTCCACTAAATAACAACGGTCGGCCTTCACGATCGACCGCTTGGCGAAATAGATGCCATACAGCTCGTTGCTCTTGTGGTAAATGGGGCTTTCGGGAGAATTGACATACTTGGCCGCCTTTTCATCCTTCTTCAAGACACGCCCGCCGAAGGCCACGACTTTCCCGCTCAGCGAATGGACGGGGAAGATGACGCGCCCCCGGAAACGGTCGATCACGTCCCCGTTCCCGTGATTGATCACCAGCCCCGTCTTCTCCAGGTATTCTTCCTTGTATCCTTTCTGCAAGGCCTGTTGGAACAGGGCATCCTTCTGGTCCAAACTATATCCCAGCTGGAACTTCCGGATGGTTTCCTCGCGGAAGCCGCGTTCGACGAAATACCGCATGCCGACGGTCTTGCCTTCGACATGCCCATGCAGCATTTGCGAGAAATACTGCTGCGCCCAGGCGTTCACGATGAACATGCTTTCCCGCTCGCTGCGGGCCCGCTTCTCTTCGTCGCTCAGCTCCCGTTCTTCTATCTCGATGTTGTATTTCCTCGCCAGGAAGCGAAGCGCGTCAAAGTATCCGATCTGCTCGTGCTTCATGATAAAGTGGACGGCCGTCCCTCCTTCGCCGCAGGCAAAGCATTTGCAGATGTTTTTGGCGGGAGATACATAAAACGACGGGGACTTGTCGTCGTGGAAAGGACAAAGCCCCACGTAATTGACACCTCTCTTCCGAAGCGTGACGAACTCAGAAACCACGTCCACGATGTTCGCGGCATCCAGTATCCGGTCTATGGTAGGTTGGTCTATCATCTTTGCCTGCTCTGATTTTGCAAACAAATGTACGACATTATTTGACAAAGAATCCTTTTTAGTATTACTTTTGCCGAGACGATAAACATGCAAACGAAAAACGACACATGAACCCCGCACCCACGAACAAGCCATTGTTCTTGCCGGCAGTCCTGGCAATCCTCTTGTTTTTCCCGGCAAGCCTGGCGGCACAATCGGCGGCCGCAAACGGCTTTGCGCTCCCGGCCATCCCGGACACGCTCAAGACGGTCGAATCGCGTTCTTCCTACCTCGTGGCGCATTACTGGGACCGCTTCCCGTTTGCCGACAGCCTGCAATTCATGGACAGGCCGGAGGCCGTCGAGCAGGCCTTGGTGGATTACCTGGATCTTTTCCGTCTCGTGCCGGCGGCGGAAGCGGAGGCATCGTTGTCGGCGCTGATGGACCAGGCTTCCGTCTCCCTCAACGGATTCCTTTTCTTTTACAACACGCTGGAGAAATACCTTTACGATATCGCTTCGCCCATGCGGAACGAGGCGCTCTTCATCCCGGTACTCCAAAAGGTAGTGGCCTCGGACAGGCTGGATGAGGACGACAAGCTACGGCCTGCCATGCTGCTGAAGTCGGCCTGCAAGAACAAAACCGGCAGCACGGCCGCCGATTTCACCTACCTCCAACCCGACGGCGGGAGGCACCGGCTTTCCGAACTCCAAACCCCGCTCATCCTCCTCCTTTTCTTCGACCCCGAATGCGACGATTGCCACCAGGCCGTCTCCCGGCTGGAGAAAACGGAGCGGATCAACCGGCTGGTTGCCGATAAGCGGTTGACCATCCTGGCCGTTTACCCGGGAGAAAACAAACGCCTGTGGCAGGACATGGCGCGGCACATGCCGCCGTCGTGGAAAGTCGGGATGGACGAATCGCAGGCCATCTACGGGAAAGAGCTGTATGATATCCTGGGCTTCCCGTCCATGTACCTGTTGGACCAAGACAAGACCGTCATCCTCAAGGACACCGACCTGACCGCATTGGAGGAATATCTCGGGAGCGGCGAAAGTCCCCGCAAGTAGCTGCTTTTCCATCATGGGATTGCCAACGGCCGGATTATGGAACGCGGCAGGCGGAGTGCATGTCATTTTTGGGCAGAAAAAC
>CAYRFT010000128.1:0-5547 GCA_964423585.1 uncultured Parabacteroides sp.
TTCAACGGGTCAGTATTTCCAGCCCGTGCTCCGTCATCACGAAAGTATGTTCCCACTGGGCGGAGGGCAGGCCGTCGCAGGTCAGGACCGTCCAGTCGTCTTCCGCGTCGATATAGACTTCATACCGCCCCATGTTGATCATCGGTTCAATGGTAAAGACCATGCCGGGCACGAGCAGCATGCCCGTCCCTTTCTTCCCGAAATGGGGCACGTCGGGCTCTTCGTGGAATTTCAGCCCCACGCCATGGCCGCACAAGGCGCGCACCACGGAATAGCCGTTCTTCTCGGCATGTTTCTGGACGGCATGGCCGATGTCGCCCACGAAGCCAAAGGGCCTGGCCGCTTCCATGCCAATCCGCAGGCACTCTTTCGTCACCTCTACCAGGCGGCGTTTGGCGGGAGAAACGTTCCCGATCATGAACATGCGGGAGGCATCCGAATAGTATCCGTCCAAGATGGTGGAAGCATCCACGTTGATGATGTCCCCGTCCCGCAAAATGTCCTTCCCGCTGGGGATGCCGTGGCAGACCACCTCGTTGATGGAGGTGCAGACGCTCTTCGGGAACCCCTCGTAATGGAGCGTGGCAGGGACGGCCCCGTGGTCCATCGTGTATTCATAGACCAGCCTGTCGATCTGTTCCGTCGTCATCCCCTCTTTGATCTCTCCCTCCACCAGGTCGAGGACGCCCGTGTTCACGACCCCGCTCCGGCGGATGCCCTCGATCTGCTCCGGCGTCTTTATCAGTCCCCGCGTCGGTACCAAATGCCCTTTGTCCTGGTAATGCAGCACCTGCCTGTCCAGCTCGGTCAAGGGCTGCCCTTTGGCCAAGTGCCAATTGTTGATTCTTCTTCTTGACATCGTATATTCGTTTTAGCCGACAAAAGTAAGCAAACCTTCCGTTATAATCAATCCTTGCCCTGCGGGGCGGCAATCCGGCGTGCCGACATATTGCATCCCGGAAAGCAGGAGCGGTTTTTGGAAAGAAATGCGTATCTTTGCCCTCTGTTATCATACATGGCAAATACACAATGACAATGGCATCGAAAGTGACAAAGGGGTTCCTGATTCTGTTTTGGTCGTTATTCGTCGTCGGCATCGCGGCGGTCTATATGCTCTTCGCGGCCATAGCCAACGGCTCGATCGGATATATGCCGCCTGTGGAACAGCTGGAAAACCCGATTGACAAATACGCTTCACAGGTTATTTCTTCGGACGGGAAGACTATCGGGAATTATGCCCATAGTTCAGACAACCGCATCTTCGTTACGTACAACGACCTGTCCCCCGACTTGGTGAGGGCGTTGATAGCGACGGAAGACATTCGCTTCGCCGAACACAGCGGCATCGATGCCATCGGCTTGTTCCGGGCCGTCATCAAGCGGGGAGTCTTGATGCAGAAAAGCGGGGGCGGGGGAAGTACCATCACCCAGCAGCTGGCGAAGCAGTTGTTCTCGCCAAGCGCCGACAACTTCATGGAACGCCTCTTCCAAAAGCCCATCGAATGGGTAATCGCGGTGCAGTTGGAGCGGTATTATACGAAAGAGGAAATCATCAACATGTACTTGAACAAGTTCGACTTCCTCTACAATGCCGTGGGAATCCAATCGGCAGCAGCCGCCTATTTCGGGAAAACGCCCAAGACGCTGGCGATAGAAGAGGCGGCGACGCTGGTAGGCATGTGCAAGAATCCGTCTTACTTCAATCCGGTCCGGAGGAACGAACGCACGCTCGGACGTAGGAATACCGTTCTCGACCAGATGCAAAAGGCCGGATATATCACGCGGGCCGAATGCGACTCGTTGAAGAGACTCCCGTTGAAACTTCGGTTCAAGCGCATCGACCATAAGGAGGGACTGGCCCCGTATTTCCGGGAATACTTGCGCATGACGCTGACGGCCAAAAAGCCGGATCGGGAGAATTACGCCTCTTGGCAGGAACAAAAGTTCAAGGAGGATTCCGCCTCGTGGGAAACGAATCCCCTGTATGGCTGGTGTAACAAGAACAGACGTGCCGACGGGGAATTATATAACCTGTACACGGATGGCCTGAAAATCTATACGACGATAGACTCCCGTATGCAACAGTACGCGGAGGAGGCGGTCCGCGAACATATTGGGGAGTACCTCCAGCCCCAATTCACAAGAGAGAAAAAAGGAAGGAGCTATGCTCCGTTCTCCCATGACCTGCGGCCGGGCGAGATAGATACCATCTTGATGCGGGCCATGCACCAGACCGACCGCTACCGTTCGATGAAGAAGGGCGGCATGGGTGAAGAAGAGATGAGGAAAGAATTCCAAAAAGAGGTAGAGATGCGCGTATTCACGTGGGATGGCCCGGTTGATACCTTGATGTCTCCGTGGGACTCGATTCGCTACCACAAAGGATTTCTGCGTTCGGCCTTCATGTCCATGGACCCGCGCAATGGGTATGTAAAGGCTTACGTGGGCGGCATTGATTACAATTACTTCCAATACGACATGGTAAACGGAGGACGCCGGCAAATCGGTTCGACCATCAAACCGTATTTGTACTCGTTGGCGATGATCGAAGGCATTAGCCCGTGTGACGAGATATTGCATGTGCAGCAGCAGTTGACCGATGAGAATGGCAAGCTGTGGATTCCCCGGAACTCCAACAAGAAACGGATCGGAGAAATGGTCAGCATCCAGTGGGGATTGCAGAACTCTGATAACTGGGTAACGGCTTATCTGATGAGCAAGCTGTCGCCTTATACCTTTGTCCGCCTGTTGCATTCTTTCGGGTTGGAAGGCGAGATTGAACCCGTTGTTTCGGTCTGCCTGGGGACACCGGATGTTTCTGTCGGCGAAATGGTGAGCGCTTATTCTACTTTTGCCAACCAGGGCATCCGTGTTGAACCTTTATATGTGACTCGCATTGAAGATTCCTACGGCAATACCATTGCCAACTTCACGACACAGATGAATGAAGTGCTGACGGAAGACGCATCCTTTAAGATGCTGCACATGCTGAGGAGCGTGATCGATGGTGGCACGGGCGGACGTATTCGCGGGCGTTACCACATCAACGCCCCGATGGGAGGAAAGACCGGCACGACGCAGAACAATTCTGATGCCTGGTTCATGGGCTTTACGCCCAATCTGGTCTCCGGCTGCTGGGTAGGCGGCGAAGAACGGTCCATACACTTCGACCGGATGGAATGGGGACAAGGCGCGGCTTCCGCACTGCCGATATATGGCTTGTTCATGCAGAAAGTCTATGCCGACAAGTCTTTAGGTTATTCGGAAGAAGAAGACTTTGAGATTCCGGAGCAGTACATGGATCCGTGTGCCGGCAAATCGTCAGAAACGACACCGCAAGGACAGGAAAATTACCCGGGCGGGATAGACAAGATGTTCGAGTAATTCTCTATATTTGCGATTATTCACACAAATAAAGAAGAGACGTATGGTTAATAGAGAGTTGATTTGCCCTCAAAGCATCGTTGTCGTCGGTGGTTCCAATAACCTGCATAAACCCGGAGGGCGGCTGGTCAGAAATCTGCTGGACGGCAAATATGAAGGATGCCTGTATGTCGTCAACGCGAAAGAGACGGAAGTCCAAGGGCTGAAGTCTTATCATTCTGTCCGGGACATACCGGAAACGGAAATGGCAATCCTTTCTATTCCAAGCAAGGCCTGTGTCGAGGTTGTCGATGTGCTGGCACGCCAGAAGAATGTCAAAGCCTTTATCATCATCTCTGCCGGATTTGGCGAAGCAACCAAAGAAGGCGGCAAATTGGAAGATCAAATCCTGCATATAATCAATGAGGCGGGAGCATCTTTGATCGGACCGAATTGCATCGGGCTGATGAATATTCATTTTCATGGCGTGTTTACCCGGCCTGTGCCTGAATTCCATCCCAGCGGGGTTGATTTTATATCAAGTTCGGGAGGCACGGCGCTCTTCATCATCGAATCGGCATTGAGCAAAGGCCTGCGGTTCTCGTCTGTGTGGTCTGTCGGAAATTCCAAGCAACTGGGCGTGGAAGACATTCTGGAATACATGGACCGGAATTTCAACGCGGACACGGATTCCAAAATCAAGATGCTTTACATCGAGCAAATCAAGGACCCGGACAAGCTCTTGTATCATGCTTCTTCCCTGATCCGGAAAGGATGCAAAATCACGGCGATAAAGGCCGGAAGCACCGAATCGGGCAAACGGGCGGCCTCGTCCCATACGGGAGCGATTGCCAGTTCCGATTCGGCCGTGGAGGCTTTGTTCCGGAAAGCGGGCATCGTCCGTTGCTACAGCCGCGAAGAACTGACCACCGTCGCCAGCATCTTTACCCTGAAAGAAGTAAAGGGGAAAAACTGCGCCATCGTCACCCATGCCGGCGGCCCGGCGGTACTGCTTGCGGATGCGTTGTCGAAAGGGCGGTTGAATGTGCCCGACCTGAACGGGCCGATTGCGGAAGAGCTGAAGGGCAAGCTATACCCGGGAGCGGCCGTGGGCAATCCGATTGATATTATCGGGACGGGGACTCCCGAACATCTGGCGACCGCTATCGACTACTGCGAAAACCGGTTCGATAACATAGACCTGATGATGGTCATTTTCGGCAATCCCGGCCTGGTCAAGCTCTACGACACATACGAAGTGCTTCACGAGAAAATGGAGAAATGCCGGAAACCCATCTTCCCGGTGTTGCCTTCCATTGTGACGGCAGGTTCGGAGGTGCAGGATTTCATCAGGAAAGGCCACGTGAATTTCTCTGATGAGGTGACGTTGGGTACGGCTTTGGCACGTGTCCTCAATACGCCCAAACCGGCGAGCACGGATATTCAACTTTACGGGGTGGATGTCTCGGGGGTAAGAAGGATTATCGACCGCTTGCCTTCCGGCGGTTATTTGAGCCCCGGAGAAACCCGCCTGTTGCTCAAGGCCGCCAACATCCCGCTGGTGGAAGAATTCACTTCCGCCGACAAGGATGAGCTGCTGGCGTTTGCCCGCAAGATCAAATATCCGGTTGTGGCCAAAGTGATCGGTCCCGTGCATAAAAGCGATATGGGCGGCGTAGCCTTGAATGTCCGCTCCGACGAGCATTTGTCAATCGAATACGAACGGATGATGAAACTGCCGGGAGTGACAGGAATCATGGTTCAACCGATGTTGAAAGGGCAGGAGTTGTTTTTGGGGGCGACATACGAGAATAAGTTCGGACACATTGTATTCTGCGGATTGGGCGGAATCTTCGTGGAAGTACTGAAGGATGTCAGTTATGGCCTGGCGCCGCTTTCTTATGACGAAACCTTCTCCATGATCCGTTCCTTGCGAGGCTATCCCATCATCAAGGGGGCTCGCGGGCAAAAAGGCATTGACGAGCAGCAATACGCGGACTTGATAGTCCGCCTTTCCACGCTGCTCCGCTTTGCCAACGAGATCAAAGAGATGGATATTAACCCTCTGATAGCGACGGAACGCGGATTGTTCGCCGTAGATGCCCGCATCCGAATAGAGAAATCGTAGTCCGGGACAGAAGTGCAATCTTCCACAATGTGTGGAGGGACCCAAAATGAAAAAGT
>CAYRFT010000129.1:0-5506 GCA_964423585.1 uncultured Parabacteroides sp.
TGCCTATCTGCGCACCTCGAAGAGGATGCTCCGGCGGTCCCCGTATTCATCCAGCAACGTCAGTATATGGTTTCCCGGTTCGACAAGGCAAGCCATCTGGTGTATTTGACGGGTCTCGCCCAGATACTCGTCATCCAGATGCCAATACAAAACCGCGTCGGGACGGGCATGGGCGGCTTTCATGACTACCTTTTCGCGCTCGCCCGAAAAGCCCTTCGGCAGATAAAGCACCGCCTGATGCTCCGGATAAAGGATGTCGATCTGCCGGGATTGTTCTTCTTCGCACCCCGGCTTCAACGGGGGCAGTGCCTGATACTCGACATGGTAATTCCTGTAATAATAGGCCTGCGCCGGAGGCAGCACGAACCACGGACGATTCTGCATCCGTCCCACCGATTCGCACGAGCTGTTCACGCGGTAACGCCCGTCGTGCGACAAGTGCACAATACGATGGTAAGGGCAAAGCGGCGTGGCCATGCCGGCACGCGGGATATAAACCGTGTCAACCTCGTCGCAGACGGCGGATGCCTTGTGCCCGCTTTGCCGGCAAACGGCGGCCTCTTCCATTTCGTCATACGGCCGGTCGAACCAAGGGGCATCCGGCAGCAAGGAAAAAATATCGAACAGGACAGGCGCCGCATAACCCACGCCCGTCAATCCGCTGCGGCCTTCTCCCGTCGCATTGCCGACCCACACGCCCGCCACGTAGCGAGGGGTCACCCCTATCGCCCAGGCGTCACGCCCGCCATAGCTCGTCCCCGTTTTCCACGCCACCTGCTTCATCGACGAGAACTGCTGCCAGTCGGCCTCCTCTTCCGGCCTGTCCAGCTCCGACATGGCTTCGAACATGAACCACAAAGAGGCGTAGGACAGGAGGGATTCGTCCGTGAGCCGGGCATCCGTGACAGAACGGACCGGTTTCTTCCCTTCCGCCGGGAAAAACGTCAAGGGATGGATGTCCGAGCGGTCATATCTCCCGTTGTACGGGCGATAATGCCCCATCGTCCGGGCCAGCGAGGCATACATGCCCGACAAATCCCACAAAGTCCCTTCCGCCCCTCCCAAAACGAGCGAAGCCCCGTAGTGGTCTTCCGAGAAACGCAAGGTAGTCATCCCCATCCGCTTCAGCAGCGACATGAACCGCCCCGTATTATATTGCGAAAGCATGCGGACCAACGGCACGTTCAACGAACGCTCGATGGCCACGTGGGCCGGCACCGCGCCATAGAATGTCTTATTGAAATTCCGGGGGACGAAGCCGTTAATGTTCAAAGGCGTGTCGGCAATCAACGTGCCCGGCAGGATAAGCCCGTCGTCCAGCATGGCGGCATAGAGGAAAGGCTTCAACACGCTGCCCGTACTGCGCGGCGAAGCAATGACATCCACCTGGCAACCCTGCCCGTCCGTCATTTCCTGTCCCGTTACATTTCCCACATAGGCCAGGATATTCCCCGACTCGACATCCGCTACCAAAGCCGCCGCGTTATAGACAAGGTTGGAACGATAGTCTGCCACATACCGGTTTACCAGCCGTTGCACCTGCTGCTGCAACATAGGATCGACCGTCGTCAGGATCCGGTTTCCCTGCTTTCCGGCAGCAAGCCTTTCCAACAAATGCGGGGCTTCGTCCGGCAAAGGCAACGGCTTTTCAGGCAAGGGTTCCATGCAGGCCAATTCGTATTCCGTTTTGTCTAAGACCCGCTTTTCATGGAGGCGGAGGAGCAGCCTGTCGCGTTTCCGTTTCAATTCCGCCCGGTTCCGTCCGGGATGAATCAGCGCCGGGGCATTCGGGAGGACGGCCAACGTGGCCTGCTCCGCCCACGACAAGTCTTCCGCCTCGCGCCCGAAATAACGCCAGGCGGCCGCCTCTATTCCCACGACATTTCCCCCGAACGACGCATTCGAGGCATACATCCGCAGGATTTCCGCCTTGCTGTACGAACATTCTAGGTAAAGCGCCCAAAGCATCTCTATCAGCTTCTGCCCGACCGTGCGGGGGCGGTTTCCCCGGGCTATTCTTGCCAGCTGCATTGTCAGCGTGCTGCCGCCGCTCACCACACGGCTCCGCGACAGGTTCAACCGCAAGGCACGCGCCAAGGCGAACGGGTCGATTCCCGGATGGTAGCGGAAACGCTTGTCTTCGTATTGCGTCAGGCAGACGGCAAACTTTTCAGGGACTTCAAGCGAGCCGGAGGGGAAACGCCATTGCCCGTCGGACGCGATCCGCGCGCCCAACAACACTTCCCGCCCTGAAGTTTCCGTCGCGTACAAAAGCGTGGAATAAGGTTTGGAGATGAACGGCACGGGAATCCACAAGCGCATGAAACAAATCCCAAGGACGAGCGGGCAAAGGACAATATTAATTATCCCATTGCGGATCATACTTGATGAAGGTCTTGGGACCTGCCGTCATCCCTATGTAGATATAGGAATCGATGGTGAACATGAACAGGCTGTTCAGATTATCCGCCGACAATGCCGAAGCGAAGGATGTGCCCTTCTCCGTCCAGGTGTCATTCCCCGGATCATAGGCCCACATGTTGAAATCCGTGTCCAAAGCATATAACTTGCCGCCCGCGCTTGTGCCGCAAACAATGCCCGTGGCCTCGGTCGGACAAGACTCCCTTTCTTCCCATGACGACATGTCGGAAGAAGCGGCCGCCCATAACTTCTTGCTATAGCCTGCGCCGGAAAGCGCGATGGCCTTTGTCATGCCCAAGCCGACGAACACGGTATCGTTGATTTCTTCCACCACGCTTCTCATCTGTCCCTCCGGGAATGTGCCTGCCTCGCTCCAGAACAACGTCCAACTGTTGAACTCCCAGATTTTGGAATTGATCGTGCCGTCTTCGGTGCTTCCGCCAAAGAAATAGGCTATATCATCTATGGAAATCCCCGCCGCATCATAGAGGGGAATATAAGTGCCGCCGCTCTCCAGATCTCTCCACTCGTTGAACCCGATCGAATAAAAAGAGAAGGCATCCGACACCTTGTCCTGGTCGCCTTTTCCTCCCAACCTCAGAATGGAGTACTTGTTGAGAGTGACGAAGGCCGCGCCTTTCAATCCGTCCTTGGAGGAAGTTTTCTTCTGCCAGGCATCCGTCTTCCCGTCATACGCATACAGCGCGTTCGAGCGGGCTTCTCCCAAATCTCCGCCCGATACGTAGCCGATGCCATTGTTCACGCAGGAAGAAGCTTCCGTGACGCTTTCCCCCGCGTAGTCGGCCAGCGGCGTAATGATGTCAGGCGTTTCCACCGTCCTTACTTCCCCGTAGGAAGTGCCCGCCGCGTTGGTCGCATAAGCGCGGACATAGTAGGTGCTCTCTCCCCTCAATCCTGCAATCACGCCGGAGAACGAATCGTCCTCCCAGGAAACGGAGAGCGTGTCGCAACCGTCATCCCCGACGGCCGGCGTTTGCGAGGTGGCCGACCAGCAGAAGCCGGCATCCTCGATGTCGCTTTCCCCTTTGTCCTGGATAACGCCGCTGACGGAGACCGTCCCTGCCGACAGGTCTTCCTTTCTGATTTCATTCGTGATGACGGTCGGAGCCCGGCTCACATACAAGGCAATCGGCTCTCCCGCATTGTAAGAAATGCCGAAAGAATTCTCCGCAAACGCGCGCACATAATACGTGGTCTGCGTCTCCAAGCCATCCACTTTCCCCGTGATTACCGAATCGTTCTGTATCTCGAAAACCGCGGTGTTATCGCTTTTGGTCGGATTCCGGTTCGTCTTGCTGTAGCAGAATCCCGCGGACGTGACTTCCGCGTCCCCTTCGTATTCCAAGACGGCGACGAACTCGGCGGAATGATAATCCTTCGACAAAATCTTGAACGAGGAAAAGACAGGCTTGCCGTCGGAAGTGGAGACCACGATTTCGTCCCCGTAGCCGGTCCCTTTCTCATTGGTGGCATACAGGCGGAGATGGTATTCCCGGTCGCTCTCCAGGCGGACGGCGGTGGCCGAGAACTGCCCCACCCCCTTGCCCGAGACGACGGTGTCGCCCGAACTTACCGTCGGGTTGGATTCCGTCCCCCAGCAGAGGCCGTATCTTTCCACCGGGGAGCCGTTCGCGCTTGCGACTTCCCCCTGCAAGGTTATCGTCGTGGCCGTCCTCCGGACTTCGTAGCCCTCTTCCACCCCGGTCAGCAAAACGACTTCGGGCGTGGAGTTGTTCCGTACCTCCGTCGAGATTTCCGGGTCTTCCGCGCAGCCCGCCATCATGAAAACGCCCGTGCCCGCGAGCCGCAAAATATAGTTCAAATGTCTGTTCATAATGCCATCCTTTTAAAAAATCCGTTTCTGAAACGCTTGATTATTTCACGATTCTAAAAGAAAACCCCGATGCCCGCGTTCAGGTCGGCGTACTTGAAATTGAGGGTGCAGCACCCCGCGCTCACGAAAAAACGCCCGAACTTCAGCACCATGTCGCACTCGGCGGCCACCCCGGCTTCCGACGCATCCATGTGCTTGGCCCATGCGGTCTCTCCTTCCGCCGCCGTCTGGTAGTTTATCATCCGGTATTCATACAACAAGGCCCGCGAACCATAGCCGAAGCCCATCGAGGCGTAGAGCCAGCCCGTCAGCCGGGCCAGCATCCCGGCGGTCGCGGCATGGCAGTTCTTTTTCTTGTCCCCGGTGAAACGGTAGCTTTGGCCGGGGCCCAGCCCGGTGATCTCTCCCCCGTTCGCCTCGGAATATTCCTCCGCATAATCGTCGAACCCCATGTTCGTCTTGAAACGCGCGTACCACCCGAGCCTCTTCTTCATCCCGCCGATCGTCAGGCCGTAGGGCGCTTCGGGCGAATAGTGGAAGCCGGCGAAGAAAGCCATCGTCCCTCTTTTCTTTTCAGGCCGCGCGGGCGTATAGGGGATCGTCCCGGCAGGCTTCTCCACCTCCGCCAGCCTCTCGACCCAGTAGCGCGACAGCTTCCCGTCGGCCCGGGTGCCTATCCCGTTCTCATAATAGAGGATCAGTTGGCGCATCGCGGTCGTGTCTTGTTCCATCCCCCGCACGTTCAGGCAGTTCAGGCACCTGCCCATCAGGCTGCGCATCGACGGCCTCATCCGCTCGTCGGCCAGCCATATTTCGGTCAGCCTGCCGATGCTGTAAGGGTCGCAATACGACACGCCTTCCTCAAACCACATCTTCGCGTCCCGATAATCTTTCCTTTGCAGGGCTTCGTCGCCCTTCCGGTTGTATTCCGTCTGTTCTTGCGCCGCGGCGGCCCAAGGAAACAAAACACAAGCTATCAAGATTCCAAACAATTTCATATAATGCAACGTGTGTCCGATAGGACCTTTAACTGTTTTCCGAATGATTAAGCCGGCATCGGGGACATTCCGCCCCGGCCCGACGGACGGCGGCTCCCGAAACGATTGCCCCGTGTCCGTCCGACGGTCAAAGTTACGGAGATTTATCGTAAGGCCGACGGTTTTTGCAAGAAATTTGCACGGCGCGGGGAAAACGCGGGGCGGAAGGAAGCCTTTCCGCACACGGTTTTTT
>CAYRFT010000130.1:0-5473 GCA_964423585.1 uncultured Parabacteroides sp.
ATTATCGTATCTTTGCAAGCAAAACGCACCGGGACAACGTCCGAATGCGTTTGGAATGCTTCCATAAACGAATATAAAACGACATCGCATGAAAAAACTGTTTCTGTTTTTATTTCTGTCGGCCGCCTTCGCGTCAGAGGCGCAGGACAACAAAATCTCCGGTTTGAATTCCCGCCAGTTTGCCAGATATTGGAAGGTAGAATCGGAATCGCCCGGTTACAAGGTGACGTTCCGCGGGGATACCGCCGAAATAACATCGCCCAAGGGACTGACGCTTTGGAGGAGAGAGAAGATGAGCGGGAAAGTGACCATCGAATACGACGCGTGCGTGGTGGTGGAATCGGACGAAGACCGCCTGAGCGATTTGAACTGCTTCTGGATGGCATCGGACCCCCGATATCCCGGCAACTTATGGAAACGCGGGAAATGGCGCGGCGGCATATTCCTGAACTGTTATTCCCTGCGGCTGTACTATTTGGGATATGGCGGCAACGGCAATACCACCACGCGCTTCCGCCGTTACGACGGCAACGAGGCTGCCATGGCTAATCCCGAAGCCCGCCCCGCCATCTTGAGGGAATATACGGATGCCGGACATCTGCTGAAGCCGAATCATTGGTACCATATAAAGATTGCCAACGAGAACAACAGGGTCTGCTATTACATCGACGGCGAGCGCCTGGTGGATTTCAGGGACGCCGAGCCGCTGCGCGAAGGCTGGTTCGGCTTCCGTACCACCCAGTCGCGCACCCGCATCACAAATTTCAGCTACGAATGCACGCCGCAAGAAACGGCTTCCGTCCCATTGCAATGGATCGGCGGGATTCCCCGGTCGGACAAGGGCGTAAGTTTCGGGGCTCCTTTCGACAAAGGGGAAGTTTTCCCCGGAAACAAGCTGCGCCTGTCCACCGGAAGCGGCGAGGACATACCTGTCGATACCTGGACTTTGGCCTACTGGCCGGACGGTTCCGTGAAGTGGGAAGGAATAGCCGGGGTCATTCCCGCCGGAACGGAAAAACTGACCCTCGAAAAGGCGGCAACCAAACTGCCGGACGCGGACAAAAGGAAGTCCGTCTCCGTCACAGAAACCCCGCAGGGCATCCGCGTCTCTACCGGGACCATTACGGCCTATATCCCCCGGCAAGGGGAATTCTTAATGGATAGCCTGCTGCACGAAGGCGTGAAAGTGGGAGAAAAAGCCCGGCTTATCTGCCATACGCAAAGCGGACCGATACTGGAAAGCACTTCCCAAGTCTCTTTCACCCGATATGCAGGCGTATTGAAGTCGGCCACCGTGGAGCGGGCAGGCTCGGTGCGCGCGCTCGTCAAATTGGAAGGCGCGCATAGGGACGAGAGCGGGCGCGAGTGGTTGCCTTTTGTGGTGCGGCTTTATTTTTACGGAGGCAGCGGACAGATAAAAATGGTGCACAGCTTCATCTATGACGGAGACCCGGACAAAGATTTCATCCGCGCCTTGGGCATCCGTCTGGATGTTCCCATGCGCGAGGCTTTATATAACCGCCATGTGGCCTTCTCCTGCGCCGACGGCGGAGTCTGGAGCGAGCCTGTCCAGCCTTTGACAGGGCGGCGCATCCTTTCATCGGGCAAAACCCAGGACGGGGAATCCCCGTTGCAGCAACAGCAGATGGAAGGGAAACGCATTCCCCCATACGAATCTTTTGACGAAAAGAACCGTGCCTTGCTTGACCACTGGGCTTCGTGGGACGGCTACCGCCTGTCCCAGTTGACGGCGGACGCATTCTCGATCCGCAAACGCGCCAACGACAATAATCCTTGGATAGGCACTTTCTCGGGCACACGCAGCGAGGGTTATGCCTTTGCCGGGGACATAACCGGAGGCATGGGTCTTGCGCTGCATGATTTCTGGCAGTCCTATCCGTCTTCCATTGAAATTTCAGGTGCAAAAACCCCGGTGGCAACCCTCACCGCATGGATATGGAGCCCGGAATCCGAACCGATGGACTTGCGCCATTATGATAATGTCGCCCATGACCTGGAAGCCAGCTACGAGGATGTGCAGGAGGGAATGAGCACCCCTTACGGGATTGCCCGTACAACGACGCTCACCTTAATTCCCCAAGGCGGTTACAGGGGAAAGAAATCTTTTGCCGCACAGGCCCGGCTATTTGCCGAACCGGGAGTGCTGATGCCCGTACCCGAATACTTGCATGCCAAGCAGGCATTCGGCGTTTGGAGCCTTCCCGACCGCAGCACTCCTTTCCGTGCCCGTGTGGAAGACAGGCTGGACGCTTACATCAACTTCTATCAAAAAGCGATAGAGCAAAACAAATGGTACGGTTTCTGGAATTATGGGGATGTGATGCACGCATACGATCCTGTCCGCCATACTTGGCGTTACGACATCGGAGGCTATGCGTGGGACAACACGGAACTGGCTTCCAACATGTGGATATGGTACAACTTCCTGCGTACCGGACGTGCTGACATCTGGCGCATGGCAGAGGCGATGACCCGCCATACGGCGGAAGTGGATGTATATCATATCGGCCCGAATGCAGGGTTGGGCAGCCGGCACAACGTCAGCCATTGGGGATGCGGGGCCAAAGAGGCGCGAATCAGCCAGGCTGCCTGGAATCGTTTCTACTATTATCTTACCACGGACGACCGGTGCGGTGATTTGATGACTGATGTAAAAGATGCCGACCAGAAATTGTACACGCTGGATCCCATGCGCCTGGCACAACCACGCAGCCAGTATCCTTGCACGGCACCCGCACGTCTTCGCATCGGCCCCGACTGGTTGGCATACGCCGGGAATTGGATGACTGAATGGGAACGTACCGGCAATACGGCCTACCGCGACAAAATCATAGCCGGGATGAAAAGTATCGTGGCATTGCCCCATCGCATCTTTACAGGCCCTTTGGCTTTGGGCTATGATCCCGCCACGGGGATTATCACCAGCGAGTGCGATCCCAAGTTGGAAAGCACAAATCACTTGATGACCATCATGGGAGGTTTTGAAGTCATGAATGAAATGCTCCGCATGATTGATTATCCCGAATGGAATGAAACATGGCTTGATTTCGCCGCCCGCGACAAACAGAAAGCATGGGAGTTGAGGAAGAGCCGTTTCCGCATATCCCGCCTGTTGGGATACGCGGCCTACCATACCCGCAACGCAAAGATGGCGGAAGAGGCGTGGACGGATTTGTTTTCCCGTCTGGAACATACCCCGGCCCCACCTTTCCGCATAGGAACCGTTCTTCCGCCAGAGGTTCCCGCTCCTATGGATGAATGCACAAGCATCACTACCAATGATGCCTCCATCTGGAGCCTGGATGCCATTTACATGCAGGAAGTGATTCCGGTGGATGACAGGTAAGATATTCGTTTGAGGGCATCCATCCCAAAGCATATACGCCGGGACAAAACAAACAGAGGCACGGAACTTATGAACAATTCCGTGCCTCTTGTTTCGTATGGAAAGAATGCGCAACGCACTCTCCCATGCTCATCGACGGATTCCGATGAATTATTTGCCGGAAAGTTTTTCTTTCAAGGCAGCCAACTCTTCGATATCACCTAAAGTAGTCTTCTCAAGCTGAGTGGTAGCGACATTGCCATCTTCTTTCTTGTTGTGCTTGGCTTTCTTCTCAGCATTTTCTTTCTTGGCGGCGTTCTTCCGTTCGTCTTCGAATACGCGGCTGTGGGACAAAATGATTCTCTTGGCTTCCTTGTTGAATTCGATAACCTTGAACGGAAGTTTTTCATCCACCTGCGCCTGGGAACCGTCTTCCTTGACCAAGTGTTTCGGAGTGGCGAAACCTTCAACGCCGTAAGGCAAAGAAATAATCGCGCCCTTATCCAGCATTTCGATGATTATGCCTTCGTGGATGGAACCTACTGTAAAGATAGTCTCGAACACATCCCACGGATTTTCTTCCAATTGCTTGTGACCCAAACTCAGGCGGCGGTTCTCCTTGTCGATTTCCAAAACCTGTACTTCGATGTCGGCACCAATCTGAGTGAACTCGGACGGATGTTTGATCTTCTTCGTCCACGACAGGTCGGAAATGTGAATCAAGCCGTCAACACCTTCTTCGATCTCGACGAATACGCCGAAGTTCGTGAAGTTACGCACTTTGGCCGTGTGCTTGGAACCAACCGGGAAGCGTTCTTCGATATTCTCCCACGGATCCGGTTTCAGTTGTTTGAGGCCCAAAGACATCTTGCGTTCCCCACGATCCAACGTCAGGATTACAGCTTCGATTTCATCGCCTACCTTCATGAAGTCTTGAGCGGAGCGCAAGTGCTGGGTCCAAGACATTTCAGAAACGTGAATCAAACCTTCCACGCCCGGAGCGATTTCGATGAAAGCCCCGTAGTCGGCCATGACAACGACTTTGCCCTTCACTTTGTCGCCGACTTTCAAGTCGGGATCCAAAGCATCCCACGGATGCGGGGTCAGTTGCTTCAAGCCTAAAGCAATGCGTTTCTTCTCGTCGTCGAAGTCCAGGATAACCACGTTGATCTTCTGGTCCAACTGGACGATTTCTTCCGGATGAGAAACGCGGCCCCACGACAAGTCCGTGATATGGATCAAGCCGTCCACGCCTCCCAAGTCGATGAACACGCCGTAAGAAGTGATGTTCTTGACAGTGCCTTCCAGCACCTGCCCTTTCTCCAGCTTGGAGATAATCTCTTTCTTCTGCTGTTCCAATTCAGCCTCGATAAGGGCCTTGTGGGAAACAACCACGTTCTTGAATTCCTGGTTGATCTTGACGATCTTGAATTCCATTGTCTTGCCGACGAACACATCGTAGTCGCGGATCGGCTTGACGTCGATCTGGGAACCCGGCAAGAACGCTTCGATGCCGAAAACGTCAACGATCATGCCGCCTTTCGTGCGGCACTTGATGTAACCCTTGATGATTTCGTCATTTTGCAATGCTTCATTAACCCGTTTCCAAGAACGGGAAGCACGAGCTTTTTTGTGAGAAAGGATTAATTGCCCTTTTTTGTCTTCCTGGCTTTCGACGTAAACCTCCACTTCGTCGCCAACCTTCAAGTCCGTGTTGTAGCGGAATTCAGCCATCGGAACAACACCATCCGATTTGAAACCGATGTTTACCACAACTTCGCGCTTGTTCATTGCAGTAACAGTACCCATGACCACTTCTTTGTCCTTGACCGTGTTCAGGGTCTCGTCATAAGTTTTTACAAGGTCTTCCTTGCTTACGCTACCGTAAGATTCGCCCTTTTCAAGAGCATCCCAATCGAAATTATCGATCGGTTGAATGTTCTTCAAATTTTCCATCCTAAAATTGTTAATACTAAGTTTTTGTTCAATTAGTAAGTTAGACATTATGTTGCCTCTCTCGAAAACAGGTTGCAAATGTAATGTTTTTTTCTGATTTATAAGGATCCTGCCACGAAATTGCATGATAATCCATAATCTTTAACGATAGACGGGAAACCCGCCCATAAG
>CAYRFT010000131.1:0-5463 GCA_964423585.1 uncultured Parabacteroides sp.
GATGAATCTTTTCGTCGGTCTTGGCCGGAAATTGAGGAATAAATTCTAATTTTACGAGGTTTTTGACATAAAAACGGATTTCATGTCGGGTAGGATACAAGATATGCCGAAAAGGATACGCAGGAAAGGAGGTTTCTTTACATTCATGCGGGCGCAGTTTACCTCGCAACTGTCCAGCACGACCGACTTCGTGGTGACTATCGTGTTGGCCAAGGTTTTCGATGTCTATTATGTGGTTGCGACGAGTTTGGGGGCAATTGCGGGAGGAATCGTGAATTGCATGGTGAATTATTATTGGACATTCAACAGCAAAGAATGCAAGAAGAAATACGTCTTTATCAAATATACATTGGTATGGATAGGCAGCATCTGTTTGAATACATGGGGCGTTTATTGGATGACGGAATCCATTCAACGTGTCCCGTGGGTGCAAGAAACGCTGGCCCAGTTTTTCGATAATATATTTATTGTGAGTAAGGTCGTGGTTTCCTTGTTGGTGGGCTGGTTCTGGAATTACAATCTGCATCGGGTGTTTGTTTATCGCGATTGTAAGATCCGGATGCCTTTCCAAAAGAAGAAAAATTGGGTGTGAATGCGTCCCTTGCGCCGGTGGCAGCGGACCGGGATATTTGACGGGAACTCTCCATCAATCCATGAATTTCGTTGCAAATGCAATCAAAAGATGAAGCTGCCCTGAAAAATATCTGTACATTTGCCGCGCAAACGATAAAAAATCCGAAGAAATGAATGATACAACCAAAAAGCAAATCATAAGGCTGGTCCGCCGGGAAGTTGTCCCCGCAATCGGCTGTACGGAACCGATTGCCGTTGCCCTGGCCGCCGCCAAGGCTGCCGAACTGTTGGGCGCGAAACCGGAGAAGATAGATGTCCGCTTGAGCGCCAATATCCTGAAGAATGCCATGGGGGTCGGCATCCCGGGGACAGGCATGGTGGGATTGCCTATTGCCGTTGCGCTGGGCGTGTTGGTCGGCAAGTCGTCCTACGGGTTGGAAGTCCTGAAAGACGTTTCGCCTGAATCCTTGGAGGCCGGCAAGCAATTGATATGCGGCCGGGCCATCCGCATAGCCTTGAAGGAAAACGTGGACAAGCTTTACATAGAGGTGGCCTGCCGGGCCGGAGATTCCGAATCGGTCGCGGTCATTGCCCGCGAGCACACGCATTTTGTGTATTGCGCCAAAGACGGCCGGGCCTTGTTGGATGAAAGGGAGGGCTTGGCTCATTCGGACGAGGGCGAAGAAGGGGCGTTGCAGCTTTCGTTCGACTTGGTCTATGACTTCGCCGTCCACACGCCGCTGGATGAAATCCGTTTCATCCTGGAAACGGCCCGTTTGAACAAGAAGGCCGCCGAAGAATCGGCGAAAGGGCAATTCGGGCATGCGGTAGGCAAGACGATTTCCGGCCCGATCGGGAAGAAATATTTGGGCGATTCTTCATACACGCGCATGTTGAGGCTGACGGCCGCCGCCTGTGATGCCCGGATGGACGGTGCCATGATTCCGGTGATGAGCAATTCGGGGAGCGGGAACCAGGGAATCGCCGCCACGCTTCCGGTCGTCTCGTTCGCCGAAGACATGGAATGCACCGAAGAGCAACTGACCCGCGCTTTGATGCTAAGCCACTTGATGGTTATCTACATAAAGCAGAGCTTGGGGAGATTGTCGGCCCTTTGCGGATGCGTGGTGGCGGCGACGGGGGCAAGCTGCGGCATTACCTGGCTGATGGGTGGAACGGCCGTGCAGATTACCTATGCCATCAAGAACATGATTGGAAATCTCACGGGCATGATTTGCGACGGTGCCAAGCCAAGCTGCGCCATGAAGGTGGCGAGCGGCGTTTCCACGGCCATGCTTTCCGCGATGATGGCCATGGAAGACAAGGTGGTCACTTCCATTGAAGGCATCATCGACGAGGATGTGGACCGTTCCATCCGCAACCTGACATCGATCGGTTCAAAAGGGATGGAAGGAACCGACCGGCTGGTGTTGGATATCATGACCCATAAGTCCGGCTGCGGGCAAAATGGACTGTGAAATCCTTTGTCCCGGAGGCATTTGTTTTTCTTCCCAGAGAGGCTTTCCGACAGTTCGGACGGGGTCTTTATTTTGAAACCAAACAGGGCGCAGGCTTGTTTTTATGGAAAAAGGAGGAGAAGATGTGGGATGACATGAATGCTATTTTGAGCAGTACGGAGATTGCTTCATCGACGGCCTTTGTCCGTTTGCTCGTCAGCTTCCTTTTGGGTGCCGCGATAGGGCTGGAACGCCAGTACCGGCGGCGGGAGGCCGGGCTGCGCACCTTCACGCTGATATGCCTGGGTTCTACCGTGGCGATGATGATTTCCATTTGGATTCCGCAAAGCTATCCGGATTTCCTGAACGGGGATCCGGGGCGAATCGCGGCGCAAGTGCTTTCGGGCATCGGGTTTTTGGGAGCAGGCGCCATTATCCAAAGCAAGGGGAGCGTATATGGGCTGACCACGGCGGCGTGCATCTGGGTGGTGGCGGTCATCGGCCTGGCCGTGGGGGCAGGCATGTTTGTCCCGGCGCTGATTGCCACGCTGGTCACCTTGTTCGTGCTCCTGAGCGTGGAACAGTGGGAGCGGCGGATGTTCCTGAATGGTGTCAACAAGATTTTGTCCATCCATTGCACGACGGCGACGCCGGACCTGAAGGTGATCCGGCGGCTGTTGGAAAAGAACGGCGTCTTTATCGTCAACGCTTCGTTCGAGAGCTTGTACGACGAGGACCGGTCGGTCATCACATACAAGGTGAATGTGAAGGCGATCTCTTCCTACACGAACTTGTTCGAGGAGATACGGAAGTTGGGAAATGTCTCGCAAATCAAGCTGGTCGAATAGCGTCTCTTCCCGCCAACCCCGTTGCTATCCCTCAGACCTCGTAATCCACGCAAGCCCGGTCTGCTTTCACCGGGGCGATGATTCCTTCGGCCACGGCCACATGTTCCGGATGAGTGGCGTAGGCGCGCACGTCTTCCAGCGAATCCAATTCCGTAATCAGGATCAGATCCCAGGCCTCCGACGGGTTGCAATTGAACTTGACTTCTATTTTTCGCAGCACGTCGATTTTGTCGGTCAAGGCTTCCAGCCTTGTCTTGATTTCGTCTAACTTGGCCTGTTTTCCGGCAGGCGAGGCGAACTCTTTCAACTTGAACATCACAATGTGTCTAATCATATCTCGTTTATTTAAATAGTATTGGTTCTTCGTTTTGTATCAGAGCGAGCCCAAGATGGCTTCAATCAGCTTTTCGGTTTCCCGTGCCGGGTCTTTGGCGCGAATGATCGCGCCGGAAACGGCGATTCCCGTTATTCCGGTTTTCATCAGTGCCGGGATGTCTCCTGCCTCGATTCCGCCGATGGCATAGACCGGCAACGTCATGCCGGCTTCCCGGCATTGCCCGAGGATGCGCTTGTAGCCTTCCAGACCCAGGACCGGGCTCAGCTTCTTCTTCGTCCGGGTGAAACGGAAGGGACCCAGCCCGATGTACGACGCTCCTTGGCGGGCAGCCCGGCAAATATCTTCAAACGTGTTGGCGGTGGCCCCGATCAGGAAGCCCGTCCGGCCGGATTTGTCCGCCCGCGCTTTGGCTTCAGGTATCGGCATGTCGTCTTTCCCCAAGTGGACCGCGGCCGCTCCCGACGCTAACGCCATTTGCACGTCGTCGTCGATGCAGAGCCGCGCCTGGTAAGGGGCGCAGAGCCTTGCGAGTTCCAGGGCCGTATCCCAAGACGGGTTGTCTTTCATCCGGAGCTGAATCCACCGGCACCCGCCTTCCAATGCCCACCGGGCTTCCTGTTGCTCCGTGTATCGTTCCGTCCGGTTGGTAATGAACATCAACCGGCTTTCTTCGTAGATTGCGTTCATCCTTCTCTTATGGCTGTTATTAATTGGTTGAACCGCCCGATGATTTCCCGGCTGCCGCTTTCGCCGGGATGTTTTCCCCACAACGCGCCCAATACGGCGGCGCCTCCGAATCCTAATCCTTTCAACTGCCGGATATGCGGGACATCCATCCCTCCCAAGGCAAATACTTTCGGGGTGATGATGCCCCTTTCCGTCGCCCGTTCCAGTTCGTGCCGCGCGAAACCGCTTCCATATCCTTCTTTGGAGATGCTTGGGAAGACAGGGCTCAGGAACAAATAATCCAGCGATTTCCATTCGTCCAGTTCCCGGATGGAATGGCAGGAGCGGCTGATGCTGCCGGCAAAACAAGGAGGGGCCTCGGGATTTCTCCGGTTGAGATGCACCCCGCCCAATGCGTATTCATTGGCCAGGCCGAAATGGCCGTGGAGCACAATCCGGGGATAAAACCGGCCGGGAATTTGTCCGATTAATGCGGAAAGGGTTTCTTTCCCGGCGTCCGGCTTGCGGAGATGCAGCCTTTCCAGCCCGGCCTCGAACAGGGCGGTAATGATTTTTCCTTCCTCCGGGAAAAACGCCGGGGCCGTGATGGCTATCAGTTGCTTCATGGCTCGATGCTCCTTTTGTGCAAGGGTTTTGGGTCAAACAAATGGTTCAGCGGGCCGTGGCCGTGTCCGGCTGCCACGTCGGCTCCTGCCAGCAGGCCTTTCTGCACATATTCCTTGGCCAATCGGACGGATTCCGCCAGGGAATGGCCTAAAGCCAACGATGCCGCGACGGCCGACGACAGCGTGCAGCCCGTCCCGTGGGTGTTGGGCGTGCGGACGGTTTCCGACGGAAAGGCGACGGGCGGCAGGCCTTGCCGGTATAGCCGGTCGATCTTTTGTTCCCCTTCCAGGTGGCCGCCTTTGACCAGCACGGCCTGGCAGCCTTTGGCGGACAACTGCCGCGCCGCTTCGTCCATGTCTTTTTCCGAGCGAATCCGGATGCCTGTCAGGAACTCCGCCTCCTGGATGTTGGGCGTGACCAGCGTTGCCAGGGGGAACAACAAACGGACCATCGCTTCGGCGGCATCGTCTTGCAGCAGCTTGCTGCCGCTTGTTGAAACCATGACCGGGTCCACGATAATCCACTTCGGGCGATATTGGACGAGGGCCGCGGCCACCACCCTGACAGCCTCCCGGCCGTACAGCATTCCCGTCTTGACGGCATCGATGGCGAAGTCTTCGAATACCGCGTCGATTTGCCCTTTCAGTATTCCGGGGAGGACCGGCTGGATGCCCCTTACGCCCATTGTGTTCTGTGCCGTTATGGAGGTGACGGCCGACATGCCGTAAACGCCCAGCGCGGAGAAGGTTTTCAAATCAGCCTGGATTCCTGCGCCCCCGCAACTGTCCGACCCGGCAATCGCGAGCGCCGTCGGGTATCTGTATCGTTCTTTTGTTCTCGTCATGGGGCAAAGGTATTTATATATAATAAGGAAAGAACGACTGTCATGCCCGAAGCCTGCGCCCTTGCGAGCCGACATGGGAGTATCCCGTCGTTCCCGGCTGCAAAGATAACA
>CAYRFT010000132.1:0-5457 GCA_964423585.1 uncultured Parabacteroides sp.
AAGGCTGCCACGGCCTCGCGGATGCGTACCAGCCGGGCGAGGAGGCCTTCCAAGAGTGCGAGAGGCAGCATGTTCGCGCCGTCAGACTTCGCCGCCGCCGGTTCGGGATGCGTCTCGATGAAAAGGCCGTCGGCGCCCACCGCGATGGCCGCCCGGGCGATCGTTTCGATGAGGGCCGGCATGCCGCCCGTGACGCCCGAGGCCTGGTTGGGCTGCTGCAGGGAGTGCGTGGCGTCCATGACCACCGGAAAGCCGAAGGCCCGCATCTGCGGGATGCCCCGGAAATCGACCACGAGGTCCGTGTAGCCGAAAGTGGTGCCCCTTTCGGTGAGCATCACCCGGGGGTTGCCCGCGTCGGTGACCTTCCGGGCGGCGAACTGCATGGCGGCGGGCGAAAGGAACTGCCCTTTCTTGATGTTGACGACCTTGCCGGTGCGGGCTGCCGCGACGAGCAGGTCCGTCTGCCTGCACAGGAAGGCGGGTATCTGCAGCACGTCCACGAACTCGGCGGCCCTCTCGGCCTCGTGGGCCTCGTGGATGTCGGTGACCGTCGGTATGCCGAAAGTCTCCCCCACCTTGCGCAGGATCTTCAGTGCTTTCTCGTCGCCGATGCCCGTGAAGGAATCGGGGCGCGAGCGGTTGGCCTTGCGGTAGGACCCCTTGAAGACGTAGGGGATGTGCAGCCGCGCGGCCGTTTCCGTAATCTTCTCGGCGATACGGAGCGCCATCTCTTCCCCTTCTATCACGCACGGGCCTGCCAGGAGGAAGAAGTTGCCCGAATGAGTCAGTTTGTCAAGTGTGCACATGATTATTGAATGAGAGATAAAGTGTTGTCGATTTTCTCGCCGAGGGGGAGGGAAGCGTCTATCCAGTGGATGCGCAGGCCGCGCCGCTCCATGCCCCTGAACCACGTCATCTGCCGCTTGGCGAATTGGCGGATGGCCGTCTCGAGCCGCTGCACCATCTCGGCGTAGGGCAGCTTCCCGGTGAGGTACAAGGTGACGAACTTGTATTCCAGCCCGTAATAGAGGAGGTCTTCGGGCTTCACTCCCCCCGCGAGGAGGTTGCGCACCTCGTCCACCATGCCGCCGTCGAGCCTTTCGCGCAGCCGCCGGGAGATCTTTTCGCGCCGCTCCTCCCTGTCGAGGGACAGCCCGACGATGAGGCTCCGAATGGGGGCGTATTCACGCCTTCCGGGGGCCCCGGTCTTGTAGAACTCCTCGATCTCGATGGCGCGGATGGCGCGTTGGGCCGAGTCGGTGTCGGTCTTGTTGTGCAGCGCCTTGTAGGAGGCGAGGATGCGCTCCAGTTCCGCCAGCGTCTTCCCCTTCAGCGATTCGCGCAAGGCCGGGTTCTGCGGCACGTCGAGCAGCCTGAAGCCGCGGAGGACCGATTCGATGTACATTCCCGTGCCGCCGCAGAGGACGGGCAGCAATCCTTTCTTCCTGATCTCCGCGAAGGCCTTGTGGAAGTCATGCTGGTATTCGAAGACGTTGTACTTGTCGCCGGGATTGCGGATGTCGATGAGATGATAGGGCACGGGCTTCCCTCCCACCACGTAGTCCGCGAGGTCTTTGCCCGTCCCGATGTCCATCGAGCGATAGACCTGCCTCGAGTCCCCGCTGATGACTTCCGTGCCGAGCCTTGCCGCGAGCGCCGCCGCGAAAGCCGTCTTCCCCGAGGCCGTCGGGCCGATGATGGTGATGAGTTCGTATCCGTCCATGCTGCAAACTTACGGATTTTGCCCGCATTCCGCCAAAGGGAGGCACAAAAAAAGCCGCATCCCGGAAGATGCGGCCTTTCGAATTATTAACTATAAATATTTAAGGATCATCCATTGACAGAAGCCATGTGTGCGATCAAATCCAATACCTTGTTGGAGTATCCGATTTCGTTGTCATACCAGGAAACGACCTTGACGAAGGTGTCGGTCAGATAGACACCGGCGTTGGCATCGAAGATGGAGGTCAGCGTGCAGCCCAGGAAGTCGGAAGAAACGACAGCGTCTTCCGTGTAGCCGAGGATGCCCTTCAATTCGCCTTCCGAAGCCTCTTTCATGGCAGCGCAGATGGCTTCCTTGGTGGCCGGCTTGGCCAGGTTGACGGTCAAGTCAACGACGGATACGTCCAACGTCGGGACGCGCATGGAAATGCCGGTCAGTTTGCCGTTCAGGGAGGGGATGACTTTGCCCACGGCCTTGGCGGCGCCTGTCGAAGACGGGATGATGTTGCCCGAAGCGGCACGTCCGCCCCGCCAGTCTTTCATGGAAGGACCGTCAACCGTCTTCTGGGTTGCCGTGGTGGAGTGCACCGTTGTCATCAAGCCGTTCACGATGCCGAATTTGTCGTTCAGCACCTTGGCGATCGGGGCCAAGCAGTTGGTCGTGCAGGAAGCGTTGGAAACGAACTGCGTCCCCTTGACATAAGTCTTTTCATTGACACCGCATACGAACATGGGGGTGGCATCCTTGGAAGGAGCCGACATCACCACGTATTTCGCGCCGGCCTGGATGTGGGCCTGGGCCTTCTCCTGCGTCAGGAAGAGGCCTGTGGATTCAACCACATATTCCGCCCCGACCTCGTTCCACTTCAATTCGGCCGGATTCTTTTCAGCAGTAACACGGATTTCTTTTCCGTTCACGATCAATTTGCTGTTTGCTACGTCTGCCTCGACCGTTCCTTCGAACTGGCCGTGCATGGTATCGTATTTCAGCATGTAAGCCAAGTAATCAACCGGGCACAAGTCGTTGATACCCACAATCTGGATATCTTTTCTGTTCTGAGCTGCACGGAATACAAAACGGCCGATGCGACCGAAACCGTTAATACCTACTTTAATCATTGCTATAAAACTTTTTATGGGGTTATTAATAAATTGTCTTTCTGTTTAGGCGTTTGCCGGCGGCTTCTTTCAAAGCCCCCTTGTTTTTCGTTGCAAATTTAGTCATGTTTTTTGTTTTCGGATGAAAATGCGATGAAAAATCATGCTTCTAACATAAATTAATCTTTACTTTTTCTTCTCCGGCGATTTGGAAGAAGAAAAGAAGAAGTCCGTCATCTTCTTCCGGACGGCACGGATTCCCCAGCTCACGACCAAGGGACGGGCGAGCTCCCACACGAACGGCACCATCGACTTCCCCACCGCCCAATAATCGGACAGCCCGAGAGTCGGTTCCGGTTTCGCCGCCGGTTTGGCGGGCAGGGCCGGGGCCGTCTTCCCCTTCTTCCCGGACCGGGAGGGGAACAGCAGCGTTGACAAGCCGGAGAGCAGCAGCGACCTGCCGTTCTCGTGCATGTAAGCGAGCGTCAGGTTTATCTTATGCTCCTGTTCCGAACATGCCTGGCGGATGCGTTGCTTGTCAGCCAGCAGTTTTTCCAGCGGTGTCTGTCGCGGAGGGTTGTTCATTGTCTTTTGCGTGTTGTTTGTCATCGTTGGCCACCAAGGCGGCGATTACCAGATTCAGGATCCTTGTCCGTATTTTGGCTTCATTCTTGATGATGAGCCAGAAGATCACGCCGTATAACAAGGCGACCATGGCGAAGCCGGAACCCGGGACATCCAATATTTCCCCGAGGAAAAATCCCAAAGCCAGGAAGATGAACAAGACGGCAAAGAAAGCCAGAAACAATAAAATCAACCCGTATGAGAGGAGGCCTATCACCTTGCCGATCCTCTCATACGTGTTTAATTTCAGCAATTCCATCTTCAGCTCCATGTAAGCTGAAACGTCTTGCTTGAGCTTCTGAAATACTTTTTCGTTGTCGTCCATTATTCAGCGCTCACTTCTTCCGCGGGTTTGACGGCTTCCGCCTTTCCTTCCTTGTATTTGGCCAGGGCGGAGTTAAAGCCTTCCTTTACCTTCCCTACCAGGTTGTTCAGTTCCTTCAGCAAATCGTCTTTTTTGTCTGTTGCTGCCAAATAACCAACTGCCGCACCCACGGCCGCGCCTACCACGAGGCCCAATAACAATTTAGAATCAACGTTTTTCATGACTTCTCTTTTTATAAGTTTATTATTGCAAGGCCGAAAATATGGAAAATGGTTGGATTAAGCGCATAAAGTATGTTAAATATTTTCGGGTTTGCTAACTTTTATGGTTGCCGTCCGTCTTTTCCCCTCCCCGAATCCGTTTTCCCTTGCCATATTCCCAACCATCCGGCCCATTCCAGGCCATTGTAATAGGCATTCCATTCCGCGTATCTCGCATCCTGGAGAGGGAAATAGGACGAGAGGCCGGAGAAAGAACGGATATCCATATTGCCGCCCTGTCCTCCATAATAGGCGGAGTAACAAGTGGGCGTGCTGGCCTTGTAAGGAACGGCGGCTTCCAATGCCTGTTCCCAACGGGCGTATTCTTCTTCGGATGCCAGCCGTCGGACCAAACCGCCGAAGTCGTAATAGGCCCGCTTGTCCACGCCGCCGTAAGTGCGGCCCGGGTCATATACTTGCACGTCCTTCAAATCCGCTTCCTCCAGCGAAAGGATTTCCTCCGCATGGGCCTGATAAATCGCCCGGGTTTCCTCCGCCAGGCCCGCCAAGCCGGAAGTCCGCACCACCGAGATGGCCGCGCCCGAAGTCCAGTGCCCGTTGCTGCTGCCTGCCCCGCCGTTATAAAGGGACTCATACGACTCGTAATAGGCTTTCGCCATGCCTGTGACATCGGCCTTTGTGTCGGCAAACAAAGGCTCCAGCACCAAATCGTAGGGAGACCCGGGGCCGGGCGTTTCCAACGGGCAAGCCACAATATAATCCGCATGGTTCCTGAACTGATAAGCCACTTCAATGCCCTGCATGAAGCAGGCATCAAAATAGATGAAGTCGAAGCCGGAGACTTTCCCCGATGCCCTTGCCCCTTCCGCGACGGCCCTTTCCAAATCCAGGATATCCATCTGCGGGCCCTGATTTCCTCCATCCTGCCCGAAAGAACGGAGGGTCTTCGCGGCAGGCAGCCAACCGTCGCCGTGCGACCAGAGGACCAGGCCGTATGTCTTTGCCGGGTAAGCCGTGAATGCCCGCCGGAATACATCGGCCATCCGTTCTTCCGTCACCGAGGAAGCATCTTGCTCCGGGTATTCGTAAACCACTGTTTCCCCGACCGTGCCTGTCCGGGCATCTTTCCCGATATGCACTAATCGCGGCAAAGCCCTGTCAACATCCACGTAAACCAACAAATGATTATTCCCCGGGACAGCCGCCATGCCCGAAAGCATCTCGTCATAGTCATCCAAGGCGAAGGAATGCAACGAATTTTCGGCGGCCATATAGACCAGGACGGTCCGGTTGGGCAAGGCCTCTTCCGGGAATTCGGGTTCCGAGTCCGAACACCCTAACCAGGCAAAAGCACCTGACAACAGCAGGAATCGTAGGGCAAACTTCATTTTGATTTCCATTTCCAACGTTAAGCGTCCAAAGATATTGAAATTCCGGGCGACGCGCAAACGCCGGATGGTTTTGCCT
>CAYRFT010000133.1:0-5413 GCA_964423585.1 uncultured Parabacteroides sp.
GCGGGCCATATAACATTTTATTGGGCGATGCCTATTGTTTGTTGTGGAAAATATCCTAATTTTGCGGTGGAAATTATAAGACCAATATGTTTATGAAGAAATTATCTATCCTATTGATCGGTTGCCTCGCGGGAACATCTGCGTTATTCACGGCTTGCGATGAGGATTACCCCGGGCCGAACCCCGTAGATGTGACAGCCCATTATTCTAATTATTCATCCAATGCCGCTTCCTACCTGGAACTTACCTATAACGGCAAGGCGATGTCCGGAAAATCGGTGGACTTCAGTACGGTTGCCGGAGAAACGGCCAACTTGACGTTTTACGATGTCATCCCGGGCGAAAAATCCATAACAATCACGTCCGTCCCGCTTTCCGGCGATGCTGAAGGGTATTCTTTCTCAGGCAGCGGTGCAGGGGAAAATACTTCAAGCTCCTTCAATTTCGAAGGCCGTGCCGTCAAAGGGAAATTGACCCTGACCTTGTCCGACGTGAAAATGGGCAATGCCGAATTGTGGGCGAAAACTTACGCTGTAACCAATGTGGTGGAGCGCGGCCCTAAACAGACAGTAAAAGAGGAAAAGGATAATGACACGACGACATACGTTTGGACTACGAGCAGTAACGAACTGTTAAAGTCGCCCTGCTATCTGGACGCGGAACTTGAACTTACGAAGGAATGCTACGATGCGCAATCGTCACTGAAGATGCTTCAAGGCATATTGGGTTATATCCTGCCGCAATACCTGAAAGACATCACGCTGGACACGGACGGGACTATCTCGGCTTCTTTCTCAAGCGATAAGCTAAACGCGAAACAAATAGTCGGCGTGCTTCTCATGGGATTATCGCAATCGCACCTTGATGCCGTCCTTGAAGGCCGTACCTATAAATCTTCGCAATCGACAGACTTCGTATATTGGTATCCGAAAGACGGGCATTTGATGCTTAAGATAGACCTTGTCAACATCATCGCCCGGATTGCAGGCGGCAACGACGGGCAGCAGATAAGCAAGGAGGTCATAAACGGCCTTGTCAATGCGATCGTCCAAATGGATGCCTTGAGACTGAAAAGCCTGTTGGCAACTCTCAATGAATCCCTCGACAACGAAATACTGGGAGCGTTGGTGAATATCGACGACGACTCTTTCCAGACCGTTCTCAAATGGCTTGGCGAGGGCATTCCGGCTCATGTTGAGATGGAAGAGGGACAAACGCGAATCTATGTGGACAAGGAAGTCCTGACTCCTTTGTTCAAACTACTACCCGTGCTTGCTCCCTTGATCAAGGACGCGCTTCCCGCCGGGGGGAATATGATTCAATCTATGCTGACATCCTTGTCCGAACTGCCCTCGGCCGTAAAAACTTTCCGCCTCGGATTGGAATTCGATGGTACAAACAATTGATTTAATAACAAGAATAAGAAACAAGCAAATGAAGAAATTTTATATTCTGACCTTATTGGTTTGTCTGACAGGATTCGGGGGCAGCTTTGCCCAGACCTTGAAAGGACACATATACGACGCCCAAACCAACGAACCGCTGGTCGGCGCGACCGTCACCTACAAACTTCACGGCAGCCAGGGAGCCGTGTCCGATATCAACGGGGCGTATGAAATCACGCTGCCCGAAGGCGGTGTGGACCTTGTCTTCAGTTATGTAGGTTATGATGACGTATTGATGCCCATCGTCATTGGCAAAAGGGATGTAATCACCAAAGACGTTTACATGATGGAGAGCACCAAGTTGTTGGAAGAAGTGGTAATCAGTGCCGGACGCTTCGAACAGAAACTGAGCGATGTCACGGTTACTATGGATGTGGTGAAGGCAGGCGACATTGCCCGTCAGGCGCCGACCGACATATCTTCCACGCTCCGCACCCTGCCCGGAATCGACATCGTGGACAAACAGCCGTCGATCCGCGGGGGCAGCGGCTGGACATACGGCGTGGGCTCGCGCAGCCAGATCTTGGTTGACGGGATGAGTTCTTTGAATCCTAAGACCGGGGAAATAAATTGGAATACCGTTCCCTTAGAGAATGTGGAACAGGTGGAAGTCATCAAGGGAGCATCCTCCGTGCTTTACGGTTCATCCGCACTGAACGGGATTATCAACATCCGTACAGCCCGTCCGGGCCTGACCCCTAAAACCCGCTTCAGTACGTATGTCGGCGTATATGGTGATGCGGAAAATGAGGGATACCAATGGAGCGACAAGAGCTTTTGGAAAGAAGACAAATACGCCGTGAAGCCGCTCTTGCGCAGCAGCCTGTTGAGCGGGGTTCGCAAACCCATCTATGAAGGTTTCGACATCTTCCATTCCCGCCGTATCGGCAATTTCGACGTGAGCGGCGGAATCAATCTTTTCACCGACGAAGGATACCGCGAGCAAGGATACAACAAACGTTTCCGTATAGGCGGCAACCTGACTTACCACCAGCCTGACATGGGCATGAAGGTATTGAATTACGGGTTCAATGTGGATTTCCTTTCCAACCAGCATGGCGATTTCTTCATCTGGCGTTCGCCGACCGCCGTTTACAGGCCTTCGGCTCTTACCAATATGGGGCGTGAAGAGAACGACTTCCATATCGACCCGTTCATCAATTACACGAATCCTGAAAACGGGACATCCCATAAACTCAAAGGGCGCATCTACGCCGGCAGCTCCAATATCATCCGCCCTACCAAAGGGGCTTCCATCACGGATATCCTGGGCAATATGGGAACTGACGCGCAAGTGCTGCAGCAATTCCTGAATAACGATTTCAGCGCGCTCTCCCCTGCTATTGATGGAATCGTTTCAGGATTGATGAACGGGAATCTGGAAGAAGCCATGAACGGCGTGTCCTCTTCTTTGGACAAGATCTTCCCGAATGCCACGACTGCCGACTGGAGCGACCTCATCAGTTGGATAAAAGACCACGGGCTGCCCAACCTGGGAGATGCGGCAAACGGCAATCTTCCGGGAGACCTCATTCCCTGGCTGTCGGGTGTCATCAACCCGTCACGGACCGTCAGCCCGACCAAGACAGACAAGGATACCGACTATTATTTCGACTATCAGTTCAACAAGCAGTGGGACGGTGGCGCACGAATCACTACCGGAATGACATTCGAGCACATACGCTACAATTCCTCCATAATGGATCAGGTGTATAAAAGCGATAACGTCGCCACCTTTTTCCAATACGACCAACGCTTCTGGAACCGGCTTAGCGTTTCTGCCGGCATACGCACGGAATATTACCGGGTGGACAACCACTACCGCGAATCGGAAACAAAGGTGCTCGGAGTCAAACTGCCGTTCCGTCCCGTGCTCCGTGCCGGACTGAATTACCAGTTGGCGGAATACAGTTTCCTGCGGGCCAGTTTCGGACAGGGATACCGCAATCCTTCCATCAATGAGAAGTACCTCCGCAAGGATGTGGGTGGAGTTGGCATTTACCCCAATGCGGACGTGAAAGCGGAGAAAGGCTCCAATGCCGAACTGGGCTTCAAGCAAGGATATAAGTTGGGCAGTTTGCAGGGCTTCATTGATGTTGCCGGGTTCTACACGCAATATAAAGACATGATCGAGTTCCGGTTCGGGCTGTTCAACAATGCGGATTACTCCATGATCAACAGCATCGGGGATGCCGTGCAGATGCTGCTCGACCAGAAAGGCTTCGGCATCGGCGCCCAATTCCACAATGTATCGAAAGCGCAAATCTACGGCATGGAGGTCAGCACGAACGGCGTATGCGACTTCAACAAGAACACGAAATTATTCTATAACCTCGGATACACATACACCGAACCCCGCGACGCGGATTACGAGGAACGCAACGCCGTGGAAGGCTTATATACCGACCCGCTCCAGATGAAAGAAAAGTCGAATACGGGGAAATACCTGAAATACCGCCCGAAGCACAGCGTGAAAGCCACGGTGGATTTTCAGTGGAAGCGCATCAACGTGGGTGCCAACCTTGCCTGGAAGAGCAAAATCCTCGCAGTGGATTACCTGATGATGGACGAACGCCCGAAAATGCAGAAAGACCTGATGGACTATGTGCGCCTGATCGCCTTTGGCGAATCCGAAGGGGAAACGCTTGCCTCCTATTGGAACAAGCATAACACGGATTATGCGACCGTTGATTTCCGCGTCGGGGTGAAGGCGACGAAAGAAGTGGCCTTCCAGTTCATGGTAAACAACGTGTTCAACAAAGAATACAGTTACCGCCCGATGGCCGTTGCCAACCCGCGTACTTTCGTGCTGAAATTGGATGTCACCTTATAACCACCTCAACAGGGAGAAATAGAATCTCATGGCGGAAGATAAAATGATACGTGTGGGCATCACCCACGGTGACATAAACGGGATCGGGTATGAAGTGATTCTGAAGACCCTCTCCGACCCGCGGATGGTCGAGCTGTGCGTGCCCGTCATTTACGGCTCCTCCAAGGTGGCGGCCTATTACAGGAAGGCGCTGGATTTGCCGGCCGTCAGCATCAATGTGGCTTCGCAGGCAGAGGAGGCGAGGCAGAACCGGGTCAACATCGTCAATTGCGTGGAAGACGACATCAAGGTGGAACCGACCTTGTCAACGCCGATTGCAGGCAGGGCTGCTTATAAAGCCTTGGAAACGGCCGTCGCCGATTTGAAGAGAGGGACGATCGACGTGCTGGTCACGGCTCCCGTCAATAAATACAACATCCAGAGCGCCCAATTCCGTTTCCCCGGGCATACGGAATATTTGGAACAGGCCTTGGGAGAGGGACGGAAAGCGTTGATGATCCTGATGAAGGATGCCTTGCGGGTGGCCCTGGTCACGGGGCATGTCCCGGTTTCGGAAATCCCTTCCCGCATTACGGTTGGAAACATCGTGGAGAAACTGCAGGTGTTCAACCAGTCGCTGAAGCAGGACTTCACGATCATCAAGCCCCGGATAGCCGTGCTCGCCCTGAACCCCCATGCCGGGGACAACGGCGTGATCGGGAAGGAAGAGGCTGAAATCATCCGGCCGGCGATGGAAGAGGCCGGGCGCGCGGGCGTCATGTCTTTCGGGCCGTTCCCCGCCGACGGCTTTTTCGGCTCCCGGATGTATGAAGGCTTCGACGGCGTGCTGGCCATGTACCACGACCAGGGGCTGGCTCCCTTCAAGGCGTTGGCCATGAAGGAAGGCGTCAATTACACGGCCGGGCTGCCTTTTGTCCGGACTTCCCCGGCACACGGCACGGCATACGACATAGCAGGCCGCAACCTGGCTTCCGAATCCTCGTTCCGCCAGGCCGTTTATACGGCAATGGACATATACCGGAACCGCCTGTCTTATCGGGAAGCAACGGCGCATCCCCTCCGCAAACAGTATTTTGACAAAGCCAACGACAATGTCAAGCTGGACTTGACAAAAGATGAAGGGCCTGAGTTATAA
>CAYRFT010000134.1:0-5380 GCA_964423585.1 uncultured Parabacteroides sp.
GGCTGAAAAATATTCCCTCCGGACCGTGCCGGGTATCTGCGAATCCGTGTATCTTTGCAGCCAAAACAGGACTTATGTACACCGTAATCAAGAGACTGGAAATATCCGCGGCGCACCGCTTGCGCCTCCCTTACCCGAGCAAGTGTTCGGAACTGCACGGCCACAACTGGATAGTGACGATTTATTGCCGGGCGGAGGAGCTGAACGAAGACGGCATGGTGACGGACTTCAGCCATGTCAAGCGGTTGGTGATGGACAGGCTGGACCATAAGGACCTGAACGAGGTCCTGCCTTTCAACCCGACGGCCGAGAACATCGCGCGGTGGATTTGCGGGCAGGTCTCCAATTGCTTCAAGGTGGAGGTGCAGGAGTCCGAAGGCAACAAGGTGATTTATGAGAAAGATTAACGAAATGTTCTACAGCTTGCAGGGCGAAGGCTTCCATACCGGCACGCCCGCCCTGTTTGTCCGCTTCTCGGGCTGCAACCTGAGATGCCCGTTTTGCGATACCCCGAACGACGAGGGGCGGTGGACGGACGACGAGGCGGTTTGGGCGGAGGCGGCGGCCTGCCCGGCGCGGATGGTCGTCCTGACGGGCGGCGAGCCGTCGTTGTGGACCGACGATGCCCTGATAGACGGGCTGCACCGCCTGGGCAAATATGTCTGCATCGAGACCAACGGGACGCGGAGGGTGCCCGCGGGAATCGACTGGGTGACTTGTTCCCCGAAAGGGGAGCCGGTGGTGTTGGACCGCATCGACGAGGTGAAGGTGGTCTTTACGGGGAAAGAGGATGTGGAGGCGTACCGGCGGCTGCCCGCGCGGCACTATTTCCTGCAGCCCTGCTCGTGCCGCAACACGAAGGAGGTCGCCGCTTACGTCATGGAACACCCGGAGTGGCGGTTGAGCCTGCAAACGCACAAGTGGATTCGGATACGTTGACATGCCGGGGTATGGTTTTTAATACAGGATATATGAAGGCGATTGTGAGCGTGCGGCGGGGATGCCTGGCCGTGTTTGTCTGTTCTTTGTTCGCGGTTTGGGGGCAAGCCGGGGAGACGTATCATACCCGGATATGCAAGCCGAAACGCATCAAGTCGTTGCAGGTGGTCCAGCCGGACCGGTTGTTCACGGTGCCGGTCATTTCGTTGGACGGCGGCGAGCAGATCCTGATCAGCTTTGACGACTTGGCGCCCGGCTACGAGCGTTATGCCTATTCCGTCATCCATTGCGATGCCGACTGGGAGAAATCGTCGCTGGGCGAACTCGAATACATGCAGGGTTTCCAGGGGCTGACCATCGACGACTTTGCCAATTCCTTCAATACGACCACGCAATATACCAATTACCGGCTGCTGCTGCCGAACGACGACGTGCAGTTGAAGGTATCGGGCAATTATGCCGTCCGCGTGTATCCGGAAGACCACCCGGAGGAAACGGTGCTGGTCGCCTGCTTCTCGGTGGTCGAGCAGGAGGTGGGCATTGCGGCCGAAGTGACGGGAAACACCCTGGTCGATACGTATCAGCGGCACCAGCAGGTGAATTTCTCGGTCTTGAAGAAGCATCTGGACATCGTCCACCCGCAGACCGACCTGAAAATCCGGGTGACGCAGGACAACCGGCCGGACAATGTCGCCCGGGCAGTCGTGCCGAGCGGCATATTGAGCGACCGGATCGTCTATGAGAACCTCCGGGAGTTGATTTTCCCGGCAGGGAACGAATACCGCCGGATGGAGTTCCTCTCGAACCAGTACAACGGGATGCGGGTGGAGGGCATTTCCTACCATAACCCGTATTATCATGTCGATTTGATGAAAGACTTTCCCGGCAGCATGGCGACGTATGAATACGACCAGGACCAGAACGGGCGTTATTATGTGGCGTGCAGCCGCTGCGACGATGCCGACATAGAGGCCGATTATTATATCGTGCATTTCACCCTGGCCATGCCCGAGGCGAAAGGCGGGAAAGTGTATCTGAACGGGGACTTCGTGCAGGATGCCTTCGACGAGGACAGCGAGATGCTATTCAATCCGGATTCACGGCAATACGAAAAGGCCGTCCTGCTGAAACAGGGCAACTATAATTACCAGTATCTGTATGTCCCGGAAGGGGAGACCGCCGGGCAGACCGCCCCTGTTGAAGGGGACTTCCACCAGACGGAAAACGAGTATGCGATTTATGTCTATTTCCGTCCGATGGGAACCCGTTATGACCGCTTGATAGGGGTGCGGACGGTACACATCAACGGCCATGAATAGCTTCTATCTTTCGTGGACGCATTTGCCGGCGATGTAGGTGGCTGAAACGGCGCGGTCGTCGGCATGCGTCATCAAGCCGAACAACAGGTTTTCGATGTTCCGGGCGTGGGTATGCCTCAAGTATTCATGGCGGTACAACTGGGCGAAGGTGGAACTGTAATCGACCACGATGAAATCGGCCGTCCGCCCCGGCAGGAAGCTCCCTATTTCCTGGTCCAAATGCAAGGCCTTCGCGCTCCCCAGGGTGGCCTTGTAGAACGCTTCGAAGGCTGTCATGGGATAATCGTTCAGTTGCTGTGCCTGATAGGAGGCTCCCAAGGTGTGGAAGATGGAAAAAGATGTCCCGCCGCCTATATCCGTGCCCATGATTGTCTGCATGCCGGCCTCGTTGGCTTTCTTCATTTCATATAAGCCGCTTCCCAGAAAACCGTTGGATGTCGGGCAGTGTACGGCGACCGCCTTGGCCTCGGCAATGCGCTTCCGCTCCGAATCGTTCAGATGGACGGCATGGGCCAGCAAGGTGCGGTCGGTGAGCAAACCGTATTTCTCGTACACCGACAGATAGTCCGGGCAGTCCGGATATAAGGCCTTGACGAAAGCGACTTCTTCCATGTTCTCCGATAGATGGGTCTGGATGTAGGTATCCGGGTAGTCTGCATGGATCCGTCGGCAAGCCTCCAGTTCCGCCGGGGAACAACTGACGGCAAAACGGGGAGAAACGGCATACCTGTTTCGTCCTTTCCCGTGCCATTTCCGTATCAGCTCCCGAACCTCGGCTTCTCCTTTCTCCGGCGTGTCGCAAAGATAATCGGGAGCGTTCCGGTCCATTTGTACTTTCCCGGTCAGCATGCACATGTCATATCGCGACGCTTCTTCAAATAGGATGTCTGCGGATTGCGGATGGACCGATGAAAAGGCGACGGCCGTTGTCGTCCCGTTGCGGAAGAGTTCTTTCAGGAACGCGCGGGCCATCTCGTGGCAGTGCCCTGCGTCGGCAAAGGCGCTTTCAGCCGGGAAGGCATATTGATCCAGCCAGTCGAGCAGCCGCTTCCCATACATTCCCGTTATTTCGGTCTGCACATAATGGGTGTGCGCGTCGATAAACCCCGGCATCAATACGGAGCCCCGGTAGTCGATGACTTCCGCCTGCGGGTATTTCCGCGACAGGACGGCCGCTCTCCCGGCTTCCACTATCAATCCGTCGCCGACGCATAAGGCGCCGTCCGGTTCATATACGGCATTTGCTGTTGAAAGCAAGGGCGAGCCTGTGAAATAGAACAACTCGCCCCTATATAGTCTCATCCCGTCCGTCATAATCTTCCTGCTGTCCCTGTGAATCCTCTTTTTGCAAGGCGGATTTATATTACCGTAGGCGGTCCAATGAGCGGACCAGCACTTCGTCTGCGCCTATGTTGCGGATGGCCAAATAATCCAGGATTAAACTGACGAACGGGAATGTCAAAGCGATTTTCCCGGTGATGTCAACGTCTCCCAAGTCTTTCGACGCTGTCCATATATAAAAGGCATACAGTCCGTAGAATCCTAACATCAGGATCGCATTGAAGACGCACAAACGGATTTGCAGGATGCGTTTGCGGTAAAGGAAAATGGTAATCAGCGAAACGAGTGCGATGACTGCCGTCAGGGCGAACAGTCCCCATGTCGGATAAAGCAATTCCGGCTGGTCCGTCAGCATGGTCGAGATGCCCGAGGCGTCAAACGAACACAAAGACCCGCCTGCCTGCATGACGGTCAGCGGCAGGAACAGGGTGGCGACCATCAGGGCGACGATGGCGAGCAGGTATGCGGTTTGTATTCTTTGTATCATGGGAGCTGTCGTTGGCGGATAAACATATCCCGGCAATCATCAGAAGTTGTTCTTTTCCTTGGCGGGGTTTCTGTAATAGACCTTGCCATCCTCGTACTCTTTCGCGGCAATCAATGTCGGTTTGGGCTGCCTTTCATAATAGCGGGAGATTTCGATCTGTTCCCTGTTCTCGAACACTTCCTCCAGGTTGTCGTTATAAGAGGCGAACTCTTGGAGCTTCTTTTCCAGGTCTTGTTTCAGTTCGACGCTGATCTGGTTGGCCCGCTTTGCGATGATCGCCACCGTCTCATACACATTGCCCGTGTCGGCGCAAAACTTCATCATGTCGCGTGTGACGGTATTCGACGGCGCATTAGTTTTTCTGTAATCCATACTTCGTTGTTATATTGATGGTTCGTTAATACGTGTTTGTTATCCGCTTGTTGGCGTAATTGAAATACTTGGTCGCGTCTTTCAGGTATTTGCCTTCCGGGAACTCGTTGACGTAGTTGTAGTACTCGTCCACCACGTCGCGGTACCTCCCTTGCAGCTTTTCGTCGATGCTTACCACGGCCAGTTCGTATTTCGAGCGCAGCATGATGTACATGAACTCCTCGCGGTACTTGGAATACGGATAATTCTTCAACGCATTCTCCGCCGTGATGACGGCCGACAGGTAGTTGTTGCCCATGTAAGTGCCCAGGTTGAAGTAAAGCCGGGTGGCCATCAGCTCTTTCAGGGCCAGTTTCTCCTGCAGCTCGAACAAGATCCGCTGCGCGTCCTCCGCCCTTTCGCTTTGGGGGTAATAATCCATGTACAACTGCAATTGCTCGATTGCCTTGTACGTTTGCGACTGGTCCAGCTTGGGGTCGGGAGAGTCCAGGTATAAGCCGTAGCCGGAATAGTAGCGTGCCAGCTCGGCATATTCGCCTTTGGGGTATGTCTTGTAGTAGGTCTCGAAATATTGCGAAGCCGTCTGGTAATCTTTTTGCCCGTAATAGCTCTGGGCGAGCAGATACAGGGATTCTTCCGCATAAGCCGTCCCTTTCAAGATGGAGACCAGCTCGTCCAGCAGGGTTGCCGACTTGGAATATTGTTTTGCGTTGAAATACTTCTTGGCATACGAATACTTCAACTCATAATCCGTGCTCTTCAGGATCTTGTTGTATTCGCCGCAAGAGGCAAACAAGGCGATGCCCATCATCCATGATAATACGACTTTCTTCATTCGACATGCGTTTGACGCGCAAAGATAGCAATTCTTTGCGGAATGCAAGGGCGTTGCCTGCTAAAAATTGAAACGGCCGCAGGCGGG
>CAYRFT010000135.1:0-5362 GCA_964423585.1 uncultured Parabacteroides sp.
AGCCGCAAAGAAGCCCCGAAAAATAAAAAAATGAAAAAAAGAGAAGAATTTTCGAGGGAATACGTTTGACATTGTGATTTTTTTGTACTTTTGCCCGTAAGAAAAACACATCAATTAAAAATAAATTTTATGGAAGTTAAGAAATCACCGAAAGCGAACTTGGAAAACGGCATCGGCTTGAGTATCCTGATGGGTATGGTTGTCGGTCTGGCCGTTTTATTCGTGGGCTTCGAATGGGGCTCGAAAGATATCCAGGTTGCGACTGCAAGCGATGAAGTTGCAGACATTATCGCTGAAGAAGAAATGGAAATCACAAGACCGGAGAACACGCCTCCGCCACCTCCGCCACCTCCAGCTCCTGTCATTGCGGAAGAATTGAACATTGTGGAAGACGACGTGGAGTTGGAGCAGCAGGATTTCGCCTCGTCGGAGGATGATGCGTCAAGCGCCCAGACGGAAACGTTCGTGGCCCCGGTAGTGGATGAAGAGGAAGAGGAATCTGCACAGCAGATCTTCACCGTGGTTGAAAAACAGCCGGAATTCCCGGGCGGCACTGCCGAACTGTTCAAGTATCTGAGCAAGGCCATCAAGTATCCGGTAATCGCCCAGGAAAACGGCATCCAAGGCCGTGTTGTTTGTTCGTTCGTTGTCAACAGGGACGGTTCCATCGTGGATATCCAGGTAGCGCGCGGCGTTGACCCGTCGCTGGACAAGGAAGCCGTCCGCGTGATTAGCGAAATGCCGAAATGGAAACCGGGCGAGCAGCGCGGCAAGCCTGTACGTGTAAGGTTTATCTTGCCGGTACAGTTCCGTTTGCAATAAATTAATGGTTTGAATTTGAAGAAGGCTGCACTTTTTTGGGTTGCGGCCTTTTTCTTTCTAAGGCAGAACGGCCTGAAGGCTCGCAGGACTTGAAAATCATATCGGTTATGCTTTCATTTGATGAAATAAGGGAACTCGTGGAAAAAGCAATCGGCGAATTGCGTTTCGACTGTCCGCCCAAGAGCTTGTACGACCCGGTTGAATATACCTTGGGCATGGGCGGGAAACGGATTCGTCCGGCGTTGCTTTTGATGGCCTACAATTTGTATAAAGACCGGATGGATGACGTTATCGCCCCGGCTGTCGGCCTGGAAGTATTCCATAACTTTACCTTGCTGCACGACGATCTGATGGATGAAGCGGGCAAGCGGCGGGACAAACCGACGGTCCACAAAGTCTGGAACGCAAACACGGCCATTCTATCAGGCGATGCGATGTTGATAGCCGCTTACCAGTTGATCGGGAAGACGGCTCCCCGCCATTTGAAACCGGTCTTTGACTTGTTTACGCAAACGGCCCTCGAGATCTGCGGCGGCCAGCAGTATGACATGGAGTTTGAAACGCGCACGGATGTGACGGAAGCGGAATACATCGAAATGATCCGCATGAAGACCGCCGTTCTGTTGGCTTGCGCGTTAAAGATGGGGGCGGTGCTGGCTGACGCGCCGGACGAGGATGCCGGGCATCTGTATCAATTCGGCATCCACATCGGACTGGCTTTCCAATTGCAGGATGATTTGCTGGATGTGTACGGGGATGCGGAGACTTTCGGGAAGAATATAGGAGGAGACATCTTGTGCGGCAAGAAAACATTTTTGCTGATTAATGCTTTCCGCCTTGCCAATGAGCGGCAGCGGGGCGAATTGGACCGTTGGATAGGAGGAGCCAAACCCGAAAATCCGGAAGAAAAGATTGCCGCCGTTACATATATATATAATGAGTTGCGCTTGAAAGAACTTTCGGAGCAAAAAATAGAAAGTTTCTTCGCCCGCGCGATGGAACATTTGGATGCCGTCGAAGTGCGGCCGGAAAAGAAAACCGCATTAAGGCAACTCGGCGAACGATTAATGAACCGGCAGTCGTAAGATGAAACTGATCGATACACATAATCATATTTACCTGGAAGAATTTGACCCGGATCAAGACGCCTTGATTCGGGAAGCACAAGATTCGGGCATTGAAGCCTTGTTGTTGCCGAATGTTGATCCGGGGACGATAGGAAGGCTGCATGCGGTTTGTGATCGCTATCCGGATTTCCTTTATCCGATGATGGGATTGCATCCGACCAGCGTTCGGGCAAACTATGCCGCCGACCTGAAAAAAGTGGAATCCTGTTTTGGAAAACGGACGTATTGCGCCGTGGGTGAAATCGGGATTGACTTGTATTGGGACAAGACTTATCGGGCACAACAAATCGAGGCGTTCGAAGAGCAATTGCGTTGGAGCCTGGATTTGGATCTTCCGGTAGCAATCCATACGCGCGAAGCCTTTCAGGATGTGCTTGATTCTATTTATAAGACAGGCGCAGACAGGCTGAAAGGCGTATTCCACAGCTTTGGCGGGACAGCGGAAGATCTGGAAGCCGTCAAGGGGCTTCCCGGATTCAAGATTGGAATCAACGGGACAATTACATTCAAGAATTCGAAATTGGGAGAAGTGCTCCAGGCTACAGACCTTTCTCAGATCGTAGTGGAAACCGATGCGCCTTATCTGGCTCCGGTACCATTCCGGGGAAAAAGGAATGAACCTGTTTACATTTGGAAAACGGTCGAGAAACTGGCACAAATTTATCAAACCACGGTAGAAAATGTGGTTTCGCAGACCCGGACCAATACGATTTCCTTGTTTAAAAATGTAAATGAAATAATAATAGTTGTGTAATTTGCATTTTGCTTAAAATTTCTTTCCTATATGTTGTGCATATATCAATCAAAAAGTTTAGATTTGTGCTTTGAAACGTTTGTATTTGGGAAAAAATTCGTAATTTGCACTCGTTTTAGAGAAGATGACCATCAGGGAGAGATGCTCGAGTGGTTGAAGAGGCACGCCTGGAAAGCGTGTATACGCCTAAAGCGTATCGCGGGTTCGAATCCCACTCTCTCCGCAAGTCGGAGACGATAAGAATTTGAAAATGAAATAAACAAATATGAGAATTATTAATCTTAAAAATTAAACACACAATGAAAAAGTATTTTTCAAAAGCATTCTTGGGCTTGTGCGCCCTTGGAACTTCTACAGTAGCATTTGCTCAAGAAGCAGCAGCTCCGGCTGTTGAATCAGGTATGCATCAGGCATTGAAAACAAAGTTTATTGAAGGTGGTGCCGACTTCATGAGTTTGGTTGCCATCGCTTTGATCTTTGGTTTGGCTTTCTGCTTGGAAAGAATTATCTATTTGAACTTGGCTGAGACTAATCCAAGCAATTTATTGAAAGGTATCGAAGAAGCACTTGACAAAGGTGATGTGGAAGCTGCAAAGACTATTGCCCGTGACACAAGAGGTCCTATCGCCTCTATCGCTTATCAGGGTTTGATGAGAATCGACCAGGGTGTTGATGTCGTTGAAAGATCTATCGTATCTTACGGTGGTGTACAAGGGGGTCTGTTGGAAAAGAACCTGTCTTGGGTGACTTTGTTTATCGCCATGGCTCCGTCATTAGGATTCTTGGGAACAGTCGTTGGTATGATCATGGCGTTCGATAAAATCGAACAGGTTGGTGACATCAGTCCGACCGTTGTGGCAGGTGGTATGAAAGTAGCCTTGATTACAACAGTAGGTGGTTTGATCGTAGCCTTGATTCTTCAGATTTTCTACAATTATCTGCTGAGCAAATTGGAATCCCTGTTGAACCAAATGGAAGACGCATCAATCTCATTGATCGACTTGGTTATCAAATACAACCTGAAATTTAAAAAATAATTTGACTTATGGCTGTCACTAAAATACGTAAAATATCCAGTTGGACATTGTTGGTCAGCGCGATTATCAGTGTCATTGTGCTGGTTATGTTTTACGCAGGAGGAGTAGTAGATCCTGCTGCAGAAATGAAAGAGCCGATTTATACCGAGCTTCTGTTGAATTGGACTTATGTTTTGTTCTTTGCAACAATCGCTTGCACTTTTTTGATGGCTTTGTGGCAATTTGCCGGAGCGTTGAAACATGATGCAAAGTCGGCCTTGATGTCTTTGTTGGTATTGGTTTTGTTCGTAGCCATGTTGGGCATTACCTATTCGATGGGTGATGCAACTCCGTTGACAGGCTTGAACGCTGATTCTCAAGTTTACAACACGGCCGGCTGGTTGAAGATTACAGATATGTGGATTTATTCCACCTATATCCTGATTGCTTTGATTCTGATTGTTGCTGTATTGGGTAGTGTGAAGAAAATATTGAAAAAGTAATTAAGCTAACAGGAAAAGTAAAATGGGTAAAAAAAGAAAGACACCGGGTATCAATGGTTCTTCTTCAGCCGATATTGCTTTCATGTTGCTTATCTTCTTTCTTATTACGACATCAATGGATACAGATCAAGGGTTGGCAAGACGTTTGCCTCCTCCTGTACCTAAAGATCAGAAGGTAAATGCAGATATGGATATCAAAAAGCGTAATTTGCTGGTGGTTTTGGTTAGTAGCTCAAACCAAGTCCTCTGTGCAAATGAGGTGATTGATGTCAAGCAATTGAAAGAAAAGGTTAAAGAATTCATTGATAATCCGTACAATGATGCTTCCAAGCCGGAGAAGGAGGAAATAGATGTTCCTTTCTTTGGGAAGACGATGGTTACCAAGAACCATGTGATTTCTTTGCAGAATGACCGTGGAACTTCCTATCAAGCGTATATCGATGTACAGAATGAGCTGGCGGCAGCTTACAATGAATTGCGTGATGATGTTTCAAAGAAGAAATTCGGTAAGGTTTTCATGGAATTGGACGAGGAGCAGCAGAAAGCTGTACAGATGATTTATCCGCAACATATTTCTGAGGCTGAACCTAAAAACTATGGAGGTAAGTAACGATGGGAAAGTTTAGTAAAGCAGGCGGGCGCGAAATGCCCGAATTGAACACGTCATCATTACCTGACTTGGTATTCGCGTTCTTGTTCTTCATCATGATGGTAACAACTATGCGTGAAGTGACATTGAAAGTGCAGATCAAGGCACCTCAGGCTACCGAGCTTCAGAAATTGGAAAAGAAATCATTGGTTACGTTTATCTATGTAGGTAAGCCGACCCCGGATTTGCAGAAGAAATTCGGTTCTGAAACACGTGTCCAGTTGAACGATCAGTTTGCTGAAACTTCAGAGATTCAGGACTACATCGCTCAGGAGAAATCGAGTATGAAAGAGGAAGACCAGCCGTTTATGACTGTCTCTATCAAAGCCGATAAAGACACAAAAATGGGTTTGATCACGGATATCAAGCAAGCGCTTCGTGAAGCATACGCTTTGAAGATTAGTTATTCTGCTGCTAAGCGTATTGAGTAATTAAGGCTGGCTGATGGTTAATAAAAATCCCTTGATCCTCTTTGGGTCAAGGGATTTTTT
>CAYRFT010000136.1:0-5333 GCA_964423585.1 uncultured Parabacteroides sp.
GCTCATTCTGCAGAAGAAGTGCCGGAAACTCACTCGACGTAAAGGACCAGGCCTTTCAGGTATTCGCCTTCCGGGTGATAGATATTGACCGGATGGTCGGCGGGCTGTGCCAGTTGGTGCAGGATGCGGACATTTCTCCCGGCCTGGGCGGCCGCGCTGAAGACGGCCAGCCTGAAATCCTCCTTGCTGACGACCTGCGAACACGAGAACGTGAACAGGATGCCTCCCGTCCCGATCTTCTCCATGGCGATGGCGTTCAGCTTGCGATAGCCTTGCAGGGCGTTGCGCAAGACGTTTTTGTGCTTGGCGAAAGCCGGAGGGTCGAGGATGATCAGGTCGTAATCGCCGTTTCCCGTCCGTTCCAGGTATTTGAAGGCGTCTTCGGCAAAAGATTGGTGGCGGGGGTCGCCGGGGAAGTTCAATTCCATGTTCCGGTTTGTCAGGAAAATGGCTTTTGCCGAGCTGTCCACCGAGTGCACCCGCCTGGCCCCGCCCCGCATGGCATAGGCGGAAAACCCGCCGGTGTAGCAGAACATGTTCAAGACGGACCTGCCTTCGGAATAATGCTCCAGCAGGGAACGGCTCTCGCGCTGGTCCACGAAGAAACCGGTCTTTTGCCCTTTCTGCCAGTCCACGCAAAACTTCAGCCCTCTTTCCGTGGCGATGCCGTCCGCGTCGTGCCCGAAGAGGTATCCGTTTTCGCTGTCGAGGCCGATTCTGTAAGGCAATGTCGTCTCGGACTTGTAATAGATGTTCTGCAGCGCGCCTCCCAATACCTCTTTCAAGGCCTCGGCTATCTCGAACCGGCATTTGTGCATCCCCGCGGAGTGCGCCTGCATCACGGCCGTTTGCGCGTACATGTCGATCACCAATCCGGGCAGGTTGTCGCCTTCCCCGTGCACCAGCCGGTACGTGTCGTTGCCGGGCATGCCGGCCAACCCCAAGACGCGGCGCAACTGATAGGCGGAACGGATTCTTTCCACCCAGAATGCGTGGCCTATCTCCCGCCGGGCAAACGACAACACCCGTATGGCGATGCTCCCGGCCTGGTAATGCCCGACGGCCAGGAACTGCCCGCCGTCGCCATACACCTCGACCACGTCGCCTTCTTCCGGTTTCCCCTCGACATGCCGGATGGCCCCGGAAAATATCCACGGGTGGAAACGCGACAAGGATTCTTCCTTCCGGGGCTTCAGGAATACGCTGCTGTAACTCATTCTGCCGGCATGTTCAGTCGTTTGTAAATCTGCAGGCACGCCCACGCATCCAGGGCGGCATATTTTTTCTGGAGCGAGGTCAGTGCTTTCGCTTCCCAGTTGGACAGACGTTTCCCCTTGCTTATTTTCTTTTGGAAGAGGATGGCGTATATCTTCTGCAAGCTGATGTCTTCTATGCCGAACTGCTTTATGTATGTCTGCAGGTCGAGGAAGTTCTGGGGTTCAATCTTGATTCGTTTGCCCATCGCCCTGAAATCATCCTTGAGGGACAAGCCGATCTTGAGGATGCTGGCGTCGCTCAACAGGCGTTCGAGCGATTTGGGGAAGCCCATGTAGTTCAGCCGGAACAGGAAGCACGTGTCGTCGGTGGATAACTGGACCAACGCTATTTTGAAGCACCGCCCTTTCTTGAAGCTGGGGCGTGTCTCCGTGTCAAACCCCATCATCGGGAATTTGGAGAGGTAGGACACGGCCTTGTTTGCATCTTTTTCGGTAAGCAGCGTGATGATTCTCCCCTTGAACTCCTCGACGGGCAACGAGGCGACTTCCTCATTGGTAATCTTGTTTGCATATTTCTCCATCATTCGCTTTGTCTTGTTTCTTCGTTAAAACTCTCGTCGGCATAACGCAGGTGATGTAAGGATTTCAGGGCGTTCAGCAACGGTTGCCCCCAGTAATCGCGGAAATTCTGGTAACACAGGCCGGCGGCTTCGCGCATCACGTATTCGTTGCCTTGCCGGAACAGCGAGATGAAGTTTCCCACGTCCTGATACACGTCCGCCAGATTCTCCGAGATGAAGGCGACGATCGGCGTTTCGCTGTATGCCATGTCCGGGTGGAAAGTCTCCAGGTATGAATCTTTGTCCTTCAACAAAGCGGCAATGCCGGAACGGACGGACTCGTACATCTCTTCGGTGACGCTCATTTCCGGCTCGAACAGTTCATCCGGCTCGATCGCAGGGAGCAGGGCGGCTTTCAGGTAAAGCAACGGCAATATTTTGGATGCCTTGTCAACAAAGTCTAAAGGATCCGCGCGGCTGGCGCTTTCTACGAATGTGCAATATTCGAGGGCGACTGTCACGAATTCCAATGTGTTCCGGTCATATACGGGATTGTTCTCTTTTTTTATCACCTTGAAATATATTGATCTTATGCAGGGCTCGAAAACGAAGCCTGTCTGGTTCTGTAAATCGGGCCTGCCTTTTCGGTTGCAAAATTAGCAATATTATTTGTTCTGAAAAATCGCAATGGGGACGGACTTTCCGCAGGCGGCCATCGGTCTCCTGACTTGCCGCCGGATTCGTCCGGGGGCGGCGAAGAAAATCCCGGATTTCCGGCGGGAATGAAAGGATATGTATTACCTTTGCGGCATTAAACGATTGAATTATGGAACATCCTTTGCATGTTTACAACACGTTGTCCCGCCGGAAAGAACAATTCGTCCCCTTGCACGAGCCTTTTGTCGGCATGTATGTTTGCGGGCCGACCGTGTATGGAGATGCGCATTTAGGACATGCGCGCCCGTCCGTCACTTTCGATGTCTTGTATCGTTACCTGAAGCATTTGGGATATAAAGTGCGTTACGTGCGCAATATCACGGATGTGGGGCATCTGGAAAACGATGCCGACAGCGGGGAAGACAAGATTGCCAAGAAAGCCCGCCTGGAACAGTTGGAGCCCATGGAAGTGGTCCAGCATTACCTGAACCGGTATCACAAGGCGGTGGAAGCGCTGAACGTGTTGCCGCCGGACATCGAGCCGCATGCGTCCGGCCATATCATCGAGCAAATCGAATTGGTCAAGAAGATTTTGGAGAACGGATACGCCTACGTGAGCCGGGGGTCGGTTTATTTCGATGTCGGGAAGTATGACAAAGATTACCGTTACGGGATTTTGTCGGGACGGAACATCGAGGATATGATCAACGCGACACGCGCCCTCGACGGCCAGGAAGAGAAACGCAATCCGGCGGACTTCGCCCTTTGGAAATGCGCGCAGCCGGAGCATATCATGCGCTGGCCTTCTCCCTGGAGCGACGGCTTCCCCGGATGGCACTGCGAATGCACGGCGATGGGGAAGAAGTACCTGGGCGAGACTTTCGACATACACGGGGGCGGCATGGACCTGATTTTCCCGCATCATGAATGCGAAATAGCCCAGGCGGTCGCCGCCCAGGGGCATGAAATGGTACGTTACTGGATGCACAACAACATGGTCACCGTCAACGGGCAGAAGATGGGCAAATCATTGGGCAACTTCATCACGCTGGAAGAATTCTTTACCGGGAACCATCCGATGCTGGAGCAAGCCTATTCGCCGATGACGATCCGTTTCTTCATCCTCCAGGCCCACTACCGGAGCACGGTCGATTTCAGCAACAACGCCTTGCAGGCTTCCGAGAAAGGCTTGGCCCGCTTGCTCGACGCCTGCGCCGTCTTGCGGAAGCTGAAGCCCTCGCCCGCCTCGACGGTCGGCTTGGAAGGTCTGAAGCAGAAATGTTACGAGGCGATGAATGACGATTTGAACACGCCGGTCGTCATTTCCCATTTGTTCGAGGCTGCCCGCGCCGTCAATTCCGTGAAGGATGGGAAGGATACGATCTCGGAAGCCGACCTGAAAGGACTGCGGGAAGTATTCGATACCTTCGTGTCCGACTTGCTGGGGCTGAAAGACGAAAAGCGGGGCGAAGCGGGCGACGGAAGCCGCGAGGCATTCGGCAAGGCGGTGGACCTGCTGCTGTCGATTCGCCAGCAGGCCAAAGCAAACAAAGACTGGGCCACCGCGGACAAGATCCGGAGCGAATTGACGGCGGCAGGCTTTGAAATCAAAGACACCAAAGAGGGGTCCGAGTGGAAACTGGACAAGTGACCTATTTCCCCATCAACTTCTTCGCCAGCCATCTCCTGACAGGCTCGTCGTAGCATTTCTGGCACAGCCGGGCCAGCAGGATGCTGCCTGCATAAACGGCCAGGGCCACGGGCCACGCTTCGCCGAACGCATGGCACCGGTTGTCGATCAGCCAGGCATAGAACAGGTACATGAGCGGATAATGCACGGCATAGAGCGGGTAAGAAATATCGCCGAGGAATTTGCAGATCTGCGCGGAACGTCTGCCGTCCGTTCGGCCCGACGCCCCGACCCATACCAGCACCGGGAAGACGGCGAGGATGCAGGCGGCTTCGTACAGCCCGTTGAGGCTGGCAGCCCCGCACCGCCCCTCGATGTAGGGCACGCAGAAGAGAAGCAGCAAGGCGGCCGAGCAAATCCAAAAGGCTCCCCGCACGCGCATCGGACGGAAGCGGCGCGACATCAGCATCCCCATCGTGAACGGGAAAAGCATGCGCAGGAATCCGCCCGCGAAGTTCACGCCGTCGAGCGTCCACCCCACGCCGACCCCGCAGCCCGACACGTCTGACAGGGCGAACACGGCCAAGGATATTCCCGACATCCCGGCGAGCACGGCGAGCGCCTTCGTGGGCAGCCGGTGGATGAACAAGGCGTATGACAGGTTCCCGATGTATTCGAAGAAGAGCGACCAGCTGGGGCCGTTGAGCGGGAACATCTCCCCGTTGCCCCGCACCTCGTGGCGCGCCCCCGGTACCGCCGGGATGAAGAACATGGAGCATAGCAAGGCCAGCATCACCATCGAAGTTGCCACCTTTGTCCCGTCCCACCGCACGCTTCCCTGCATGCAGAACGCGACGGCCCCGATGACGGCCCCGATGACGATCATGGGATGCAGGCGGATCAGCCGCCGTTTGAAGAAATTCCCGAGGGACATCGTTTTCCCTATCCGGTCGTCGTAGGCGTAACCGATGACGAAGCCGGAGAGGATGAAGAAGAAATCGACGGCCATGTACCCGTGGTTGATGACGGTGATGACCGTCCCCCCGGCGGCAAACGAGAGGCCCTCGAAGATGTGATAGAACACGACAAGCAGCGCGGCCACGCCCCGCAGCCCGTCCAACAGTTCGTAATGGGGCTTCGTGTCCGCAAAGGCGGTGGCCGGAATTCCGTTTTTTTGCATGATGGGTGTGTTTGTGTTATGCAAGGGGCAAATTTACTGTTTTTTCGGGAACCGCCGGGCCTGTCCGCGATCTCCGACGATGCTCATTC
>CAYRFT010000137.1:0-5244 GCA_964423585.1 uncultured Parabacteroides sp.
GTGCTTCTTTTGCAGAAAGAGCATTAGAAACTGGGTTTTTCACCGTATCTTTGCCGGGTGCAACGCAGGGACAACTTTAGATGATTTCTAATTTGACGAATAACGATAGCCGATAAATAAAGAAGAACATGGTAACAACGATTCTGAAAGACTTATACCAATCGTGCATCGGGCAGCCGCCGGAAAGCATTGCCGAACTGCCTTCATCGGGTTCCAACCGGCGATATTTCCGGCTGACAGGGGCCCGGACTTTGATCGGGGTAAGCGGGGCAGCCCCCGAGGAGAACAAGGCATTCATCTACATGTCCGCCCATTTCCGGGAGAACGGGCTGCCGGTCCCGCAAGTTTTCATCCAATCGGACGACAGCCGCTTTTACCTCCAGGAAGATTTGGGCGACACGCTTCTCTTCGATGCCATCGGGAACGGGCGCAGAAGCCGCGTGTTCAACGAAGAAGAAAAGGACCTGTTGCGCAAGACCATCCGCCTGCTGCCTGCCATCCAGTTCGCCGGGGCCGATGGCTTTGATTTCAACCGGTGTTATCCGCAGGCCGAATTCAACCGGCGTTCCATCTTATGGGACTTGAACTATTTCAAATACTGTTTCCTGAAGGCGACCGGGCTGGAGTTTCAGGAAGACCGGCTGGAAGACGACTTCCAGGGAATGGCGGATGTCTTGCTCCGCGGCTCGTCGGATACGTTCATGTACCGGGATTTCCAGTCGCGCAATGTCATGATCAGAGACGGGGAACCCTGGCTGATTGATTTCCAAGGCGGACGGAAAGGGCCGGTTTATTATGATGTCGCTTCGTTTTTATGGCAGGCCAAGGCGAGATATCCCGAGGAGCTGCGCCTGGAGCTGCTGCAGGAATATATGGAGGCCCTTCGGCGGTACGTGCCGGTGGACGAACGTCGCTTCATGGGGCGGTTGCGTCATTTTGTATTGTTCCGTACACTGCAGGTGCTGGGTGCCTACGGGTTCCGCGGGTACTTCGAGAGGAAACCGCATTTCATCCAAAGCGTCCCGTTCGCCATCGGGAACTTGCGCCGGCTTCTCGAAGAAGGCTTCCCGGAATACCCGTACCTCGGCCATGTCTTGCGGGAACTGACCGGATTGAAGCAATTCTCCGACGACGGCGGGAAGCTGAAAGTGCGCATCGTCAGTTTCGCGTATAAGAAAGGAATCCCTGAAGACCCGACCGGCAACGGCGGCGGATTCATATTCGATTGCCGCGCCATCCGCAACCCCGGCAAATACGAACGGTACAACCGTTTTATAGGGCTGGACGAACCCGTCGTCCGCTTCTTGGAGGAGGACGGGGAAATCACCCGCTTCCTCGAACACGTGTTCGCCATCGTGGAAGCATCCGTCAGGCGGTACATGGAGCGCGGGTTCGCCGACCTGATGATTGGCTTCGGCTGCACAGGCGGGCAACACCGGTCGGTCTATGCGGCCCAACGCCTGGCAGAACACCTGAACCATAAGTTCGGGGTCAAGATACATTTGACACACAGAGAGCAGAATATCGAACAAACATTTGAATCTAACCTATGAAAGCGCTAATATTTGCAGCAGGCCTGGGCAACCGGTTGAAGCCCATTACCGACACCGTGCCCAAGGCCTTGGTCCCGGTCGGGGGAAAACCCATGCTGGAACACGTCCTCCTCAAACTGATAGATGCGGGGTTCACCGATGTCACCGTCAACATTCATCATCTGGGGCAACAAATCATCGACTTCCTGCGGGAGAAGGACAACTTCGGGATCGACATCCACATATCCGACGAACGCGAATACCTGCTGGACACGGGCGGGGGCATCAAGCATGCCGCGCCGTTTCTGGACGGCGACGAGCCTTTCCTCGTCCATAACGTCGATATATTCTCCAACACCGACCTGAAGGAGCTTTACGGCCGGCATCTTGAAAACAAGGCGTTGGCGACCCTTCTGGTCAGCAAGCGGAGGACTTCCCGTTATCTGCTCTTCAACAAAGAGAACAGGCTCTGCGGGTGGAGGAACCGGGAGACGGGAGAGGTGAAGTCCTATTATCCCTATTTCAACCCGGACCAGTACCAGCAATTCGCGTTCAGCGGCATCCATGTGCTCTCGCCCGAGATATTCCGCTGGATGGAGGAGTGGACCGGCAAATACTCCATCATCCAGTTCTACCTTTCCATCTGCGCGAGGACAGACATCCGGGCCTATGAAGCGGCCGGGTTGAAGCTGCTCGACGTGGGCAAAAAAGAAACGTTAACCCTGGCCGAAGCGTGGGTCAAAGAAAATCTGTGAAGTATGAGCGGCATTCCTAACCTGCGGGAGCTGGTGTTCAGGGACACTCCTTTCGCCAACCTCATGAACAAGCGTATATATAATGTATTGCTGATCGCCACCAAATATGATGCCTTCATGCTTGAAGACGACGGGCGCGTGGACGAGCAGATCTTCAACGAATACACGGCCTTGAGCCTCCGTTATCCGCCCCGGTTCACGCAGGTGACGACGGAAGAGGAGGCCCTGGACGAGCTGAAGGGCCGGAACTTCGAGCTGATCATCTGCATGCCGAACATGGACAACCGCGACATATTCGCCGCCGCGACCGAGATCAAGAGCCATTACCCGGATATCCCGATCGTGGTGCTGACGCCCTTTTCCAAGGAGGTCTCGAAGCGGGTGGCGAACGAGGACTTGAGCGCCATCGACTACGTGTTCAGCTGGTTGGGCAACTCGGAACTGCTGCTGGCGATCATCAAGCTGATCGAGGACAAGATGAACGTCCCCGACGACGTCGCCAGCGTGGGGGTGCAGATCATCATGCTGGTGGAAGACTCCATCCGCTTCTATTCGTCCGCCTTGCCGCACCTGTACAAGTTCGTGCTGGAGCAGAGCCAGGAGTTCTCCAAGGAAGCCCTGAACCCCCATCAGCAGACGCTGCGCATGCGAGGCCGCCCCAAGATCAAGCTGGCGCGCACCTACGAGGAGGCGGTCCGCATATTCGGGCAGTACCAGGACAACATCTTGGGAATCATCTCCGACATGAGCTTCATGCACACGGGTGTCAAGGACCCCTACGCCGGCTACAAGTTCGGGCAGTACGTGCGGAAGACGGGCAAGATCATCCCGTTCATCCTCGAATCGTCCGAGTCGGCCAACGAGGTTTATGCCCGCGAGCTGGGCGCGTCGTTCATCGACAAGAACTCGAAGAGCTACCCGCAGGACTTGCGCAGGAAGATCATGCAGCGCTTCGGGTTCGGCGACTTCGTCATCCTGAACCCGAAGACGAAAGAGGAGATCATGCGCATCAAGGACCTGAAGGACTTGCAGAAGAAGGTGTTCCAGATACCCGACGACTCGCTGGTCTATCACCTGAGCCGCAACCATTTCTCGCGCTTCTTCTATTCGCGCGCCATGTTCCCGCCCGCCGAGGTCCTGAAGAACGTCGATGTGAGCGACTACAAGGACATGGACGAGGCACGCAAGCTGATCTTCGACCTGATCGTGCAGTACCGCCGGATGAAGAACAGCGGGGTCGTGGCCATCTACCAGAAGGAGCGTTTCGACGAGTACAGCAACTTCGCCCGCATCGGCGACGGCTCGCTGGGCGGGAAGGGGCGCGGCCTGGCTTTCATCGGGGCGATGATCAAGCGCTACCCCGGCCTCGGGCAGGAGAACTTCGCCGTGAACATCCCGAAGACCGTCGTCATCTGCACCGACATCTTCGACGAGTTCATGGAGACGAACGAGCTGTATCCCGTCGCCCTGCGCGACACCGGCGACGATGCCATACTCAGGTACTTCCTCCGCGCCAGCCTCCCCTCGCGCCTCATCGAGGACCTCATGGCCTTCTCGGAGGTGGTGAAGGGTCCCATCGCCATCCGCTCCTCCAGCCTGCTCGAGGACTCGCATTACCAGCCCTTCGCGGGAATCTACTCGACCTACATGGTGCCCAAGCAGGAAGACAAGTACGAGATGCTGCGCGCCCTGAGCAACGCCATCAAGGCGGTCTATGCCTCCGTCTTCTACAAGGACAGCAAGGCCTACATGACCGCCACCTCCAACCTGATCGACCAGGAGAAGATGGCCGTCGTCCTGCAGGAGGTGGCGGGGACGGCCTACGGCTCCCATTATTACCCCGCCATCTCCGGCGTGGCGCGCTCCCTGAACTTCTACCCGATAGGGGACGAGAAGCCCGAAGACGGCATCGCCAACATCGCGCTGGGACTGGGGAAGTACATCGCCGATGGCGGGCTCACCCTCCGCTTCTCGCCGCGCCACCCCCATAGCATCTTGCAGATGAGCTCGACCGACTACGCCCTGCGCGAGACGCAGACCCGCTTCTACGCCCTCGACCTGAACCCCGGAGACATCGCCGACAAGTTCTCGGTGGACGATGCCTTCAACCTGAAGAAGCTGACGCTGAAGGATGCCGACGCCGACGGCTCGCTCCGCTTCATCGCCTCCACCTACGACCCCTCCGACATGGTCATCCGCGACGGCTACTACCCGGGAGGGCGCAAGGTCCTCTCCTTCGTGAACATCTTGCAGCACGACGTGTTCCCCCTCGCCGCCACCCTCGACCGCCTGCTCGGCATCGGGCAGAAGGAGATGGGTAGGCCCGTGGAGATCGAGTTCGCCGTCAACATCGACCCGCAGGACCCCCGCAAGGCGGCCTTCTTCCTCTTGCAGATACGCCCCATCGTCGATAACCGGGAGGTGATGGACGAGGACCTCTCGGCGGTGCGGCAGGAGGAGGCCATCCTCTTGTCGGCCAACGTGCTGGGCCATGGCATCGTCACCGACGTGCGGGATGTCGTCTATGTGAAGACAAGCGCCTTCAACGCCGCCGACAACCGCACGGTGGCCTCCGAAATCGAGAAGATGAACCGGCAGTTCACCGCCTCCGAGGAGGGCTACGTGCTGGTGGGGCCCGGCCGGTGGGGGAGCAGCGACCCCTGGTTGGGGATACCGGTGAAGTGGCCGCACATCTGCAACGCGAGGGTCATCGTGGAGTGCGGGCTGGAGAACTACCGCGTCGATCCGAGCCAGGGCACGCATTTCTTCCAGAACCTGACCTCCTTCGGCGTGGGCTATTTCACCATCAACCCCTTCAAGGGCGAGGGGTGGTTCGACGAGGAGTACCTCGGCAGCCTCCCCGCCGTGGAGGAGACCGCCTCCCTGCGGCACGTCCGCCTGCCTGCCCCCGCCGTCATCAAGATGGACGGCAAGCGCGGCCTCGGCGTGGTCCTGAA
>CAYRFT010000138.1:0-5229 GCA_964423585.1 uncultured Parabacteroides sp.
GCATCCGGGCCGTTTGTATTTCTTCTGCGGAATGACTAATTTCGCGACCGGATTAATGATTGGAGCCATGTATTACGAAGCGGTCGATTTACTGAAAGGCATGATAGCCATACCGTCGTTCAGCCGGGAGGAGGCAGAGGCTGCCGACTTCATAGAAAACAAATGGAAGCAGTCGGGGCTGAAGGTCTTTCGCCGGGGAAACAACCTCTGGACGATAGCCGGGAACCGGGTTGACCCCGCCAAGCCGACGCTGTTGCTCGACTCGCATATCGACACGGTGAAGCCCGCCGGCACCTGGACGCACGACCCGTTCACGCCCGAAGTGGACGAGGAAGACCGGTTATACGGACTGGGCAGCAACGACGCGGGGGCGAGCGTCGTTTCCCTGTACGGGGCGTTCATGTTGCTTTCCCGCCGGGAACAGCCCTACAATTTAATCCTCCTGGCTTCCTGCGAGGAAGAAGTATCCGGGAAAGGAGGAATCGAATCGGCATTGCCGTACCTCCCTCCCGTTGATTTTGCCATTGTGGGCGAACCGACCGGCATGCAACCGGCCGTGGCGGAGAAAGGGCTGATGGTCCTTGACTGCACGGCGACAGGGAAAGCCGGGCATGCCGCCCGCCAGGAAGGAGTCAATGCCATCTATGAGGCCCTGCCGGATATCGAATGGTTCCGTTCATACGTATTCCCGAAGGAGAGCGGCTTCCTGGGGCCGGTCAAGATGAGCGTGACGATGGTGAACGCAGGCACGCAGCATAATGTAGTCCCGGACAAATGCACCTTCGTGGTCGATGTGCGCACGAACGAGTTTTACTCCAACGAAGAGCTGCATGAAGCCATTTGCCGGCAGGTGAAATGCGAGGTGAAAGCCCGCAGCTTCCGCCTGAACTCATCGTCATTGCCCTTGGATCACCCGTTCTTGCGGCGGACGGGGATGATGGGTTTGAAGCCGTTCGGCTCGCCGACGCTAAGCGACCAGGCCTTGCTGCCTTTCCCTTCCGTGAAAATCGGGCCGGGACAATCCGCCCGTTCCCATACGGCGGATGAATATGTCATGCTGATGGAAATCCGCGAGGCCATCCGGATGTATGCCGCGTTGCTCAATCAGTTGAAATTCTGACGTTGCATGTGGAAGAATATCCTGGGTACCGTGGGAGCCCGCTATATGGTGGCACTGCTCAATCTGCTCCTCATCTTTGTCAACGCCAAGGTGCTGGGGGCGGAAGGATTGGGCTTGGCCGGTATCCTGATCGCTTCCGTAAACATGGTAACCACCTTCAACAGCATCTTCTGCGGAGGGACGATCGTGTATTTCATGCACCGGTATTCCCTGCGCGATGTCTTTGTCCCGGCATATTCGTGGGCCGTATTCGGTTCGCTGCCGGCGACGGCCGTGCTGGCCTTGGCGGGGATGTTCCCGCCGCGCTACCTGCCGGATGTCTATCTCCTTTCCCTTACAGGCTCGCTGATTGCCGCCAATTCCCGTTTCCTGCTGGGGCAAGACCGGATAGGCACCTTCAATCTGGTCTTCATGATACAAGGCGGATTGCTTTGTCCCGTGTTGCTATTCCTTTACTTCATCCTCGGGTTGAGGGACACGGAGGCATACCTGTATGGGCTATATGCGGCGAACCTCTCAGCCCTGTGCTGCAGCCTCTGGTGGCTGCGCCGCGACTTGCGTTCCTGTCTGCGCCAGGCCTCCCGAAGCCCCTTCCACTGGCGCGAGATGCTGGTTTACGGGTTGTGGGGGAACGTGGATAACCTGGCGGAGGTCTGCACCACGCGAATCAATTACTTCTTCATCAAACGCTTTTTAGGTTTTGCCGGTGTCGGGTTGCTGGACGGAGGCACCCGTATTTCCGAAAGCGTCTGGCACATCAGCCGCTCCATCGGTTTCCTGACGAACAGCCGGGTCGCCCGGGAGCAAGATCCGCAGGAACAGCGGCGAATCACGCTCCGCCTGCTCCGCCTGACATTCATGGGAACGCTGGCGGCTGTCCTGTGCCTCCTTTGCATCCCCGAATGGATATTCACCGATTACCTCTTCAGCCATGAGTTCGAAGGCATCACATCCGTCATCCGCGGCTTGTCGGCCGGGATAGTCGCCTTCGGGTGCCACACGATACTTTCGCAGTACCTGATTGCCGGCGGCCATGTGCGGTACAGCGCGGCATCTTCATGCGTCGGCCTTGCCACCCTCCTCACTGCCGGCTCTTTCCTCATTCCCGCTTACGGGATACCGGGAGCCGCCGTTGCTTCCAGCCTGGCATTCACGGCCATGGCCTGTTTCTCCTTTTGGGCTTTCCTCAAGGCTTCAGGCAAACGCCGCCCATAAGTCCATGTTCCCCTGCGGACTTTATTTCCGCTTGTACATGTTCCCCGGTAGCACGCGGATGCGGTCGTCCATCTCAAGCTCGAAGAGGAGGGTCGTCAACTGTTGGACGGGGAAGCCCGTCAGCTTTGCCAACTGGTTGATGTGTACCTCTTCGTGAGCCTGCAAGACTTGAAGGACCTGCCGGATCTCAGGCGAGTCGGATTCGTTGAAGGCAAGCTCTGCCTGCCGAGGCTTTCCCCGGTCATCGCCCTCTTGCCAGCCGAGCGCTTCCACCAGATCGCGGGCAGAGGACAGCAAGGCAGCCTTGTTGTGGCGGATCAGTTGGTTGCAGCCTGCCGAATACAGGTCGTTGACACGCCCCGGGCAAGCAAACACATCGCGGTCATACGAGAATGCCAGGTCAGCAGTGACCAACGAGCCGCCTTTCTCCGCCGATTCCACGACAACCGTCGCCTCCGACAAGCCAGCGATGATCCGGTTCCGCTTAAGGAAGTTGGGGCGGTCCGGAGTGGTTCCCGTCGGGAAATCGGTCAGCAACCCGCCTTGCGCCAACATCTCGTTTGCCACCTGCCGATGAGCGAACGGATAAATCCTGTCCAACCCGTGGGCCAGCACGGCGACCGTGGGAAGGCCGCAGGCCAACGCCTGCCGGTGCGCGCAGATGTCTATCCCGTAAGCCAGCCCGCTGACGACCATCGTGTCCGGGAAAAGGGAAGCCAGCTCCTCCATCAGGCGTGCCGTCACTTCCTGCCCGTAGCGCGTGGAGTGGCGCGTCCCCACCACACTGACGGCATGGCGGGCGTTCAGGTTCCCCTGCCCTTTATAATAAAGGACCAGGGGGGCATCCGGACACTCCCCGAGGCGGGGCGGGTAGCCCTCATCGCCCCACAGCAAGACGCTTATCTGTCCTTGCGCGGCAAACCGGAGTTCCTGCTCGGCCCGGCGGAGGACGTCCGGGTTCTTGATCTCCGCTGCCAAGACAGGCCCTATCCCGGGGATACGCTCCAGCAATTGCCTCTTCTCCCGGAAGATGGATTCGGCATCTCCCAGGGAGCTCAGCAACTGGCGGGCGAGCACGCCCCCTACCCCGTTCACCATGGTCAAGGCGATGGAATACAATAAAGAATCGTTCATGTGTTATGTCTGATTGTTGATTCGTTTGAGCAATTCGTCGAAATATCCGCCGCGGGAAAGCCTCCCGTTGTCCACCAGGACGCAATCCACCGTGCCGTGCGAAACGAGTTCCCTTTCCGGCAGCTTGTAAATATCCTGGGTTATCACCAGCTTCACGCCTTCCTTACCGGCGTTCAGGCAGGAAAGATAACGGTCCCCGCTCCGCAGGGGATGCCTGAACTGCAATTCAATCCGGGAGACGAACAAATCCATCCCCCGGCCGTGCAGTTCGCTGAAGTTCTCGCCCAGCGAGAGCAGGAACTCATGGCGCGCATGTTCCATGTAATGCAGGTAGTTCGCGTTGTTCACGACCCCTTGCAGGTCGCATTCGTAATCGCGCACCTTGTCTTCGCGCTGATAAACGTAGGAAGTTTTCATGTACCGGATTCTTTTGCAGGTCGGACCTCTTCCATGATATAGAGGCGGTCTGACGGGCGTACCTTCTCCCCGACCTTGATAGAGAAGCGTTCCCCCTTGACGGCCTGGGGCACGGCCTTCAAGTCCACCCGTATCTCCTCCGCCTTCTGCAAGACAGCGCCGGTAGTAGGGCCGGTAATCAGAATTTCATCCCCAGCCTTCAGCGTCCCGTATTCCATCTCGAATTCGGCCACGCCGATCTTGTCGAAGTACTTGATGCCGCGTGCCGCATACACTTTCCGGCGCGTGGCGTCCGAGCCGTAGCGGCAGCTCCATTCCCCGAGGCGTTGCCCCAAGTAGTAGCCGTCCCAGAAGCCCCGGTTGAACACCTTCTTCAAGCGTTCGTCCCAGCGAGCCACCTTCTCTTCCGTAAAAGAGCCCCCGCAACAGGCCTCGACCGCCTCCCTGTAGCATTCCGTCACGGTACGCACGTACTCCGGCCCGCGGGCCCTTCCTTCTATCTTGAAGACGCGCACGCCCGCATCCATCATCTTGTTCAAGAAATGGATGGTCTTCAGGTCTTTCGGAGACATGATGTACTGGTTCTCGACGGCCAGCTCGATGTTGCTGTCCCTGTCGCGCACGGCATAGCCCCGGCGGCAGATCTGCATGCACTCCCCGCGGTTCGCCGAGGCGTTCATCTCGTGCAGGCTCAGGTAGCACTTGCCCGAGACGGCCATGCACAACGCGCCGTGGGCGAACATCTCTATCCGCACCGGCTCCCCTTTCGGCCCCACGATGTGTTGCTCCCGTATCTGCCGGCAAATCCCGCGCACCTGCTCCAGGTCCAGCTCGCGGGCCAGGACGGCCACGTCGGCGAAACGGGCGTAAAACTTCAGCGCCTCCGTGTTCGAGATGTTCAGTTGCGTTGACAGGTGGACCTCCATCCCCTTCCGGCGGGCATACTCCATGGCTGCCACGTCGGCGGCGATGACGGCAGAGACGCCCGCCTCCACGGCCGCGTCGATAAGCCCGCGCATCAAAGGCATATCCCCGTCGTAAATCACCGTGTTGACCGTCAGGTAGCTCTTCATCCCGCGCTCCCGGCAGGCGGCCGCTATCTCCGGCAAGTCTCCTGTCTTGAAATTGTTCGAAGAACGGGAGCGCATGTTCAGCCCTTCCACGCCGAAATAGACCGAATCCGCTCCCCCCTGCATGGCAGCCGCCAGCGATTCATACGACCCCGCCGGCGCCATGATTTCAAAATCTCTCTTGTCAAATGCCATATATTTCCATGTTCATGCGGCAAAGGTAGGAATAAATCGGGTCAATCCGCCCACGCCCGCCTGCTTATTATTCTCCCG
>CAYRFT010000139.1:0-5215 GCA_964423585.1 uncultured Parabacteroides sp.
CGGTTGCCCAGTTCGTTTGCATTTCGTACTTTTGTCCGGTTTTTTATGGCAAAAGAGATGGGAAAAAGACTTGTTGCCCTGTTTTTGTTGTGTGTTTCGTGGCTGATGATGCAGGCGGCCGGCTCGCCCAAGCACGAGATCCGCGCGGTGTGGCTGGCGACCGTTTACGGGTTGGACTGGCCCCGTTTTGCCGCCAAGTCCGAACATTCGCGGAAAGCCCAGCAGGAGGCCGTCTGCGACATGCTCGACCGTTTGCGGGAAGCCAACTTCAATACCGTGTTCTTCCAGGTGCGCTTGCGGGGAGACGTGGCCTACCACTCGGCCATCGAGCCGATGTCGGCTGTCTTTTCCGGGGAAGAAGGCGTTTCGCCGGGATACGACCCGCTGGCCTACGTCGTGGAGGCCTGCCACCGGCGCGGCATGGAATGCCATGCCTGGTTCGTCACCTTCCCGTTGGGCACGGAAGAGACGGTCAGGGAGCAGGGGAAGCGTTCCGTCGTGAAACGCCATCCCGGACTCTGCAAGAGGCACAAAGGGGAATGGTACCTGGACCCCGGCATCCCCGGGACGGCCGACTACGTCCTGTCGCTGGTGCGCGAGATCGTCTCGAACTATGACATCGACGGCATCCACTTCGACTACATCCGCTACCCGGAGTTCGCCGGTTCCTTCCCCGACAAAAGCACGTACCGCAAATACGGGCGGAAAAAAGATTTGCACCAATGGCGCCGCGACAACATCAGCCGGATGGTCGGCAGGATCTACGACTGGGTCAAGTCGGCCAAGCCCTGGGTGCAGGTAAGCAGCTCCCCGCTGGGGAAATACAGCAGGATTCCGGAAGTGCCCGACGCGGGCTGGACGGCCTACGAGAGCGTTTACCAGGATTCGAAGAAATGGATGATGGACGGGAAACAGGACATGGTCGTGCCCATGATGTATTACCTGCACAAGAACTTCTTCCCTTTCATGGACAACTGGGTGGAGAACAGCAACGGGAGGCTGGTCGTCCCGGGACTGGGCGCGTACCGGCTGGAAGAGGAAGAGTCCGGCTGGGCGTTGACCGACATTACCGACCAGATCGATTACTGCCGCTATTACGGTGCCGCCGGCTGCGCCTTCTTCCGTTGCATGAATGTCCTTTCAAACGAGAAAGGCCTGTACGACGAGTTGAAAAACGGCTACTACCAATATCCCGCCCTGTTGCCCCCGCTGGCGTGGCTGTGCGACTCGGTCCCGCAATCCCCCGCCGGAATACGGGTGGAACGCATGGAGGGCGCGCTGAGGTTAAGCTGGGAGAAGCCGGCCGGGGAGGACTTGACCTATACCGTTTATTGTTCGACGGACGGCGCGATAGACACGGACATGCCCCGGCATATCCTGGCGACGGGCATCCGGGGGACGGAGCTGTACCTGCCCGTGCAGGACGGCGCGGAACAGGGGTATTCGTTTGCCGTGTCCGCTTCCAACCGGTATCATCTCGAAGGGAAGCCTTCCGGGGAGACTTATTATTATTGCTCGGAATACGTGAAGTAGGCCGGGCCCTCCCCGCCGCCCATGACAAAGATTGCCGGGCAGGTTGAATTTCTTTGTCCCCGGGTTTGTAAGTCCCGATTTATGCCTAAATTTGCGGCGATGAAAAAGTTCTCTTTTTTATTGCGGGGAATGCAGCGTCTTATCAACCGGTTTCATCATTGTAAATACCGGTTTCCGTATGGACAGGGACGAATTCTATGAGGAATGAAGGTGTGTGAGAATGGACGAACAGCAACTGATAGCGGGTTGTAAAAGCGAAAACAGATTGGCTCAACGGGAGCTGTATGAGAAATATGCTCGTAGGATGTTGGCTTTATGTATGCGCTATGTCAATGACAGGGAGACAGCCCGGGATTTGCTGCAGGACGGTTTCGTCAGGGTGTTCATGAATATCCGTTCCTATACGGGGACAGGCTCGTTTGAAGGCTGGCTCCGGAAAATATTCGTGAACGGCGCACTGGAATACTTGCGGAAGTCGGATGTCTTGCGGGAAGCGGCGGATTTGGAGAGTTCGGCGGAAGCGGCGCAGTCGGACAGTTCCGTGATAGAAAGCCTGTCGGCCGCGGAACTGATGAGGTTGATACAGGAATTGCCTGCCGGCTTCAGGACCGTATTCAACATGTTTGCCATAGAAGGGTATTCGCATAAGGAAATCGGCGCGGCGCTGGGAATTACGGAAAGTACTTCCCGCTCGCAGTTGACGCGGGCGAGGCGGCTGTTGCAGAAACGCATAAAGGAATTGTACAAATGAAGAGAGAAGGTCGGGATAATACGGACGACTTGTTCCGCGCGAAGTTGCACGACTTTGAAGTGGAAACGGCGCAGGAGGACTGGGATGCGATTGAAAAGCGTCTGGCTTGCCTTCCCGTTTCTCCCGTCGGGGCGGAAAAGGACGCATTTCCTTTCTACCGGCGGCGTAGCTGTCAATGGATGGCCGCCGCGGCCGCGGTGGCGGCCTTGCTGGTCCTCTCTCTCGGCACACTACGGAATGAACGGGAGAACGGACAGGCGGAAATGGCCCGGAATGCAAGGGAAGAGGCCGCGGGGCAGGCGAACGGGAAAGAGTTGGCGGCTGCCGTGGCGGGAAATCATGCCGATACGGCATCCCGCCCGCTTCTTTTGGCGGCCCGGACGCGGACGGATGAAGAACCGGCCGCCGGGGTTTTCCCGAAAGGGCCGGTCGCAGGATATGATGGTTTTGACACGGAAAGGATAGAGGCGCGGGAACCGGCAGTCCCGGCGGTGCGGGTCGAGGAACGGTTTCTTTCGGAGGCGAAGCCCGTGCGGGAAGAAGGACCGGGAACGGAATCCCGGCACGAGCCGCGCAAGTGGGCTTTTGGCATGGGGACGGGAAGCCTCACGGCGGGGAACAGCGGGTCGGGCGGCGCTTTTGCGTTGAAGGGGCTGGCGGTGCTCAATGACAATTCGTCCATGATGAATGCCATATCGGCTTTCGACCAGTTGCCCAAGGCGGATGTAAAGCACAAGATGCCCTTGTCTTTCGGCTTGTCGGCAAGCCGCCGCCTGACGGACAGGTGGTCGTTGCAGGCGGGGCTTTCTTATTCGTACTTGGTTTCGGAATGGACGACCGACAAGACCTACCGGGCGGATTCGGAGCAGCGTCTGCACTTCTTGGGGATACCGGTCGCCGTCACCTGCAAGATAGCGGAATGGAACAGATTTTCGTTTTATGCGTCGGCAGGCGGCCAGGTGGAGTTGAATGTTGCGGGAAAGGTCTGCACGGACCTGTATTCGCCGGACGGGAAACTGAAATCGGTGACGGAGAAAGAACGCATGGAAGAACCTTATTTTTCCGTCAACGGGAGGGTCGGCGTCAGTTACCCGGTCGTCCGCTTCGTGAGCGCATACGCGGAAGTCGGGGCCGATTATTATTTTGACAACGGAAGCGACATGGAGACTATTCATTCCGAAAAGCCTTTTTATGTCGGCTTGCAGTTTGGTTTTCGCTTTGGATTTTAATTAAGAACTAAACAATAAATGGAAATGAAAAAATTAAGCTTTTTAGCGGCAGCGTTGGCGTCTGCCATGAGTTTGTTTACCTCCTGTCTGGGAGATGGTGATAATGAGATTGAAGTTCTTGCGACGGGAATTGTCTTTATGAACGACAAGGCCGGCTTCAAGCAGATGGTGGATATAGGGAGCGCTTACCTGTACATCCCCCAACTGATGACGGCCGGAGAATACAGCGATGGTGACTGTGTGGGCGTGGGCGTGCATGTCAATTATGATGGTCCGGAAAATGCAGATTACATGACGAACGGTTATCTGACGGCTTCCCTGACATCCCATTTTGAGATTGCCACCTATTATCCCAATTATTCCATGGACACGGCCAGTGTCCTTCCGAACGAGATCCCGATGGTAAGCGCTTTCCAGCCGAGCCAGCTCAACAATTATGTGCGGGGCAGGCTGATTTTCCCTTCGACAATCAAGGCCGGGAGCAAGCAGACGTTGGACTTCGAGGTGATGTATCCGATGGACGTGCAGCCGGAAGAAAAGAACGGGAAGAGGTATTACAACCTGTATCTGCGCGCCACCGCCACCGGCGACGACACGGGCGCGTCCAATGTTTCCATCGTCAATGCCTATTACCTGAAAGAAATGATAGACCGCGCCAACGAGATCGAGAAGGCGGCAGGCAAGGAAACCTATTACCTGAAGTTCAACTTCGTCAGGGAGATCAAGGACGACAAGCCGGTCTGGGACTTCGAGGAAGCCGGAATGGCCGTGCCGCAAGACAACACCAACACCAACCCGTCGATGTGACGGGCTTCCGCCACGCAACGGGAAAGCCGCGCCGGGAGGAGTTTTTCTCCGCCGGCACGGCTTTTCTCTTTCTTTTTATTACCTTTGCCCCTGTGACGAAAAAGAATACAGACAGGATTATGGCCAAAATGAGACATGCGGTTTTCATGCTTCTTGCTTTCCTGCTTTCATCGTGCATGGGCGAGAACGGCGACATATACACCTACGGCTCGCAGGCGGGGGTCGTCCGCTTGACGCCGGACAAAGTGATTTCCTTGCGCTCGGGGAAGCAGATTACCTCGTCCGAGTTCCAAGACCAGCCGGTAGAGGACGGGGATTGCTGCCTGGTCGATTATAAAGTGAACTATTCCTCCTCGGAGAACAAGGACGCCGCTCTGTACAAGGTGGACATACTCAACTTCCTCCCCGTGAAAAGCTGGCCCTTGAACGGCACGCCCGACACGGCGGCACACCGCCGGGACGAATCTTACCTGACGGTTTCCATCAAGAGGGGTGTCTATGTGGACGGTTATTTCTTCCTGTACCCCGAATACAAGAGATATTACCATACGCAGACGGATTCGTTTTCCATCTCATACGACCCGCACGCGGAGCCGGTCTTCGACGAGGCGACAAGACGGTCCTGCCTGCTGCTGTATCTCCGGTCAACCTCTTCCTACGATGCAAATGACTCGGTGTTCACGACATCGAAGGCGATCCCGCAGGCTTTCCACATACAGGAGTTTGTCGATAATGCCGTCAAAAAGGGATATGTCAGCGGCGATTCGTTGAATTTCCGTATGGCTTACCCCGAATACTTCTCGGAGGAAAACGGGACATATAGTTGGAAATATTCGGATATTTATACAATTTTGATGGGCAAATACCCGGATGATTTATAATTCCAAGATGGAAA
>CAYRFT010000140.1:0-5214 GCA_964423585.1 uncultured Parabacteroides sp.
CCGTCTTGCATCTGTATTTTCCGGAAATGTATTTTCGTGAATAATTCGTATTTTTATCGTCTCATTTGGAAGATAAGGAAATCAAAATAAACAGAATCACATGAAGACATTGCTTTCATTGCCGCCTAATCTGGTGGGTTGTTTTCATCAGATTGAAAAGGTCCCGGAGGAGGATTGGTTTTGCGCGTCCGACCCTGCGGGCACCCGGTTGGGTTCGGGAGGCGGGACGGCCTGGCTGCTGGAATTGTGTTGGCGGAAAGAGCGCGAGGACATGGGTTTTGACTCGTGGCTGGCTCTTGAGAAGCGCATTTTGCTGCATGCCGGCGGGCAAAGCCGGCGTTTGCCCTCGTATGCGCCTTCGGGAAAGATTTTGACCCCTGTCCCGGTGTTCCGTTGGGCGCGGGGGCAGCGGTTGTCCCAGAACCTGCTGTCGTTGCAGCTCCCGTTGTATCGGGAAATCATGCGGAAGGCTCCTGCTTCTTTGCACACGCTGGCGGCCTGCGGCGACGCTTATGTCCGGAATGGCGAGCCCTTGCAGGAAATACCCGAAGCCGATGTCGTTTGTTACGGGTTGTGGGTCGATCCGGCATTGGCGACGAATCATGGCGTTTTCGTGTCGGCCCGTGATTGCCCGGACGAGCTGGATTTCATGTGGCAGAAGCCCTCTTTGGAACAGTTGGCTTCCTTGTCGGGCTCGCATCTGTTCCTGATGGATATCGGCATCTGGTTGCTGAGCGACAAGGCGGTCCGGTTGCTGGCGGAACGTTCCAGGAAGGCCGACGGGAGCTGGCGTTTCTACGACATGTATGGTGAGTTCGGCCTGGCGTTGGGACGGAATCCGCGGTTGAAGGACGAACCCTTGAACCGCCTGAAGGTCGCCATCCTTCCGCTGCCGGGAGGGGAGTTCTATCATTACGGGATGAGCCGGGAATTGATTTCATCCACCTTGGCGGTGCAGGACCTCGTGCGGGACCAGCGTGCCATCATGCACCGGAAAGTCAAGCCGCATCCGGCGATGTTCGTGCAGAATGCGGTCCTTGACAAGCCTTTGACGGCGGATAATTCGGAAGTGTGGATCGAGAACAGCCATGTCGCGGGGAACTGGCGATTGTCCCAAAGGCATGTCATAACCGGTGTCCCGCGGAACGATTGGGCCTTGACATTGCCTGCGGGCGTTTGCGTGGATGTCGTTCCTGTAAGCGGGATCGCATTCGTGGCCCGTCCGTATGGCTTCCACGATGTCTTCAGGGGAAAGCGGGATGATGAATCGACGATGTGGATGGGCAGGCCTGTGTCCGTCTGGATGCGGGAGCGTCAGGTTGCGCTGCCCGATTTTTCGGATTTGCAGGAAGCCCCGTTGTTCCCGGTTTGCGCGTCGGTTGAGGAATTGGGCCTTGCATTGCGTTGGATGGTTTCCGAACCCGGCCTGGCCGCCGGTGCGGAGGTGTGGAAGAAAGCCGGGAAGTTGTCGGCGAACCAACTGTCCGACCGGGCAAATCTTTTGCGGTTGGTGGAACAACGGGCTTCTTATTGCCGGGAGAACTGGCCTGCGCTGGCGAGGAATCATGCGAAAAGCGTCTTCTATCAGTTGGATTTGGCCGATGCTGCCGAGGCGTTTGTCCGCTGGCAGTTGCCATTGCCGGAAATATTGCCTGCGGACGAACCGCTCATGAAGCGTATCCATAATTATATGTTCCGTTCGAAGGCGCATCAATTGTCCGGACAACCTTGGGAGGCGGAGCAACAGGCCGCCTTCGCTTTGCTGCGGGAGGGTTTGTTGCAGACGCTCGATTCGGCGTTGCAACGTCCGCGCCGGCAAGTTTATTCGGATCAGATAGTGTGGGGAAGAAGCCCCGTCAGGATAGACCTGGCCGGCGGATGGACGGATACTCCGCCGTATTGCCTTTTCTCAGGAGGCAATGTGGTGAATGTGGCGATCGAGCTGAACGGGCAGCCTCCTTTGCAGGTTTATGTCAAGCCGTCCAAAGATTATCGGATTACGTTGCGTTCCATTGATTTGGGTGCCGTGGAACAAATTCATACCTGGGAAGAACTGTCAGATTTCAACAAGGTAGGCTCGCCTTTTTCCATTCCGAAAGCGGCATTGGCGTTGGCCGGATTTTTGCCGCGTTTCTCAACGGACAAATTTGCTTCTTTGGAAGAACAACTGAAGGATTTCGGCGGTGGCTTGGAGATTACCTTATTGGCGGCTGTCCCGGCGGGTTCGGGATTGGGGACAAGCTCTATCCTGGCGGCGACGGTTTTGGGTTCGTTGTCCGATTTCTGCGGGCTGGGCTGGGACAAGAATGAAATAGGAAGCCGTACTTTGATTCTGGAGCAGTTGCTTACGACCGGCGGAGGGTGGCAGGACCAGTATGGAGGCATATTGCACGGCTTGAAGTTGTTGCAAACCAACGACGGCTTTTATCAGCATCCGCGGATCCGCTGGTTGCCTGAATTCATTTTCACGGATCCCTGTTATCAGTCCTGCCATATTCTCTATTATACGGGAATTACCCGGACGGCTAAGCATATATTGGCGGAGATCGTCCGGGGAATGTTCCTCAACAGCTCCACGTACCTGCATATTCTCGGGGAAATGAAACGTCATGCGTTGGATATGTTCGAGGCGATCCAGTTGGGAAACTTCAAGGGTTACGGCCGTTTGGTGGGGAAGAGCTGGGAGCAGAACAAGGCTCTTGATGCCGGGACGAATCCTCCGGCCGTGGAAGCTATCATCAATCGTATCAAAGAGGAGGCCTTGGGGTATAAACTACCCGGGGCTGGCGGTGGAGGATATTTATATATCGTGGCGAAAGATCCGGAAGCCGCCCGTCGGATTCGACTGGCTTTGGTTGCGAATCCTGCCAACGAAAACGCCCGCTTGGTCGAAATGAATCTTTCGGATAAAGGCTTGCAGGTAAGCAGGTCTTGACGGATAAGAAATCCTTTTCGCCGTTCCGTTCATCTACGCCCGTCAAGGGAAGATGGGCGTGAAAAAAAGTCCCGGTTGCTATCCCCAAAGAAAGCAACCGGGACTTTATTATCTTATATGGGATGAGATTACATCATGCCACCCATTCCGCCCATGCCCGGGTTCATTGCCGGAGCAGCCGGAGTCTCTTCTTTCTTCTCTGCGATGACGCATTCGGTAGTCAGGAACATGCCGGCGATTGAAGCCGCATTCTCCAAAGCCACACGTGCTACCTTCGCCGGGTCGATTACGCCGGAAGCGCACAAGTTTTCGAAGCAGTCCGTGCGGGCGTTGTAACCGAAGTCGCCCGTACCTTCTTTCACGTGCTGGACGATAACGGCACCTTCCTTGCCTGCGTTGGCGACGATCTGACGCAACGGTTCTTCGATGGCGCGCTTGACGATTTCGATACCGGTTGTCTCATCGTCGTTTTCTCCCTTCAGGTTCTCCAATGCAGAGATGGCACGGATGTAAGCAACGCCGCCACCCGGAACTGTGCCTTCTTCGATAGCGGCACGGGTTGCATGCAAAGCATCATCGACGCGGTCTTTCTTTTCCTTCATTTCCACTTCGGAAGGAGCACCTACGTACAGAACAGCCACGCCGCCTGCCATCTTGGCCAGACGTTCCTGCAATTTTTCTTTATCGTAATCGGATGTCGTGTTCTCCATCTGCATCTTGATCTGACCGATACGATCCTTGATGGCCTGTTTGTCACCGGCACCGTTCACGATGGTGGTGTTGTCTTTGTTGACAACGATCTTTTCAGCCGTACCCAACATATCCATTTTGGCACCTTCCAGCTTCATGCCCTTTTCTTCAGAGATGACGATACCGCCCGTCAATACGGCAATATCTTCCAGCATGGCTTTACGGCGATCACCGAAGCCCGGAGCTTTCACGGCACAGATCTTCAACGAAGCGCGCAGGCGGTTCACTACCAAAGTGGCCAATGCCTCGCTGTCGATATCCTCCGCAATGATCAATAACGGACGACCGCTCTGGACAGTCGGTTCAAGAATCGGCAGCAAGTCTTTCAATACGGAAATCTTCTTGTCGTAGATCAGGACATACGGATTTTCCATCTGGCATTCCATCTTTTCCGTATCCGTGACGAAGTACGGGGAGATGTAACCGCGGTCAAACTGCATGCCTTCCACAACGTCAACCGTCGTTTCCGTGCCTTTTGCCTCTTCTACGGTGATAACGCCTTCTTTCTTTACTTTTTGCATGGCTTCCGCAATCAGTTTGCCGATAGCTTCATCGCCGTTGGCAGAGATCTTGGCCACATGCTCGATCTTTTCGAATTTATCACCCACTTCTTCCGCTTGTTCGGCGATGCTTGCCACAACTTTGGCAACGGCTTTGTCGATGCCGCGTTTCAAATCCATTGGATTGGCACCGGCTGTAACGTTCTTCAATCCTACGCCGATGATGGCTTGCGCCAATACGGCAGCGGTTGTTGTACCGTCACCTGCATTATCGTTTGTCTTGGATGCCACTTCACGGACCAACTGCGCACCCATGTTTTCGAACTGATTGCCCAATTCGACTTCTTTTGCTACCGTAACGCCGTCTTTCGTGATGTGAGGAGCACCGAATTTCTTTTCGATGATTACGTTGCGCCCCTTCGGACCCAGTGTTACCTTAACGGCATTTACCAATTCGTCCACGCCTTTCTTCAACAGGTCGCGGGCAGCCATGTCATATTTAATTTCTTTAGCCATGATTGTTTAGTTTTTGAATCTGTTAGTTTATTTGTTTTTTTGAATTGCCGAATTGACAAGCCGATGCAGTCAAAGGCTTGTTCTCCGGCCGCTATTATTCAGAGGATTGCCAGAATATCAGATTGGCGCATGATCAAGTACTTCTCACCTTCCAATTCGATTTCAGTACCTGCGTATTTGCTGTATAACACAGTGTCGCCTTCTTTCACGACCATTTCTTCGTCTTTGGTTCCCTGCCCGACGGCTTTCACTTCGCCTTTTAACGGTTTTTCCTTTGCTGAATCCGGAATGATGATTCCACCTACCGTTTTCTCTTCTGCGGCAGCCGGCTTGATGAGCACACGGTCTGCCAATGGTTTAATGTTCATTTCTCTATAAATTTTAATTTTATGATGATTAATACTACGGAAGCCTTTTTGCGGCTTCCGTCAGTATCTCTGCGAATAGCGTGCCAAGTCGTTTTGGGAAGACGGCAGGCTGCCAATATTGCCGAATCTGACAAATACGGGATTG
>CAYRFT010000141.1:0-5210 GCA_964423585.1 uncultured Parabacteroides sp.
CCGGGGAAAAACAGGGAAAACGGGGGCGGGAAACATGGCGTTTCCAGCAAAAAAAAGCCGGAAAATCATGAAAAAGGCCGGAAAATTCAAATTCTTTTCAGAATTGCCCTCCATCTTTGCCGCAGAAATCAAATAAAAACAGGAGGATTTAAGATGAAAAAGATGAAAAGAATGTGTGTGGCTTTAGTTTTGGCGGGTGCCTTGTTTACGCCCGTCTATGCCGATGACGACAAACCGATCCAGTTCTCGGAGTTGCCCCAGACGGCCCAGCAGTTTATCAAGCAGAACTTTGCGGACAAGAAAGTGGCGTTTACCAAAATGGAGACCGACTTGTTCGGGAAAGAATATGACGTCATCTTCGTGAACGGGGACAAAATCGAGTTCGACCGCTCGGGCAACTGGAAAAAAATCGACTGCAAATACACCGGGATACCGGCGTCCCTGGTCCCGGAGCAGATTTCGGCCTATGCGCGGGACAACTATCCGGAAAGCAAGATCATCGAGCTGGAGAAAGAAAGGAACGGGTATGAGGCCAAACTTTCCAACGGCTGGGAGCTGAAGTTCAACAAGAATTTTGAATTGATTGATTTGGACCATTGATTAAAGAGGAGAAAGTTATGAATGCGAAATTGTTTATGATGATTGCCGCGGCAGCGTGCGGGATGGGTTTTGCAAGTTGCGATGACGACGATTACATCAACCTGTCCGACCTCCCGGCTGCCATACAGGAGGAATTCTCGACGAGGTATCCGGCCGCCCAGATAGAGGAGTGGGAAATAAAGAATGGCTATACGGTGGTTGACTTCCGCTCGGACGGCTATGAAGCCGAGGCGTGGTTTGGGACGAACGGCTGGGTCATGACGGAAACCGACATCCCTTATCAAGCCCTGCCGGCACCCGTGAGGACTTCGTTTGAAACCAGCGACTATGCCGACTGGCATATCGAGGACATAGACATGGTTGATCGAATCAATTCGCAAACCGTTTACGTGATTGAAGTGGAAAGGGGAAATATGGAATTCAACCTCCATTATTCGAAGGATGGAATCCTGATCAAGGACCAGCAGAATCAAGGCGGCGATAATTCGTACCTCCCGGGAGGGCAGACCCCGGCCGACATCGAATCGAAGGTGAAAGAGATGTACCCGAACGCGGTCATCATCGAGGTGGAGAACATCAACGGGAATATCGAAGTGGATATCATCCACGAAAACATCGGGAAGGAAGTCGTGTTCACTTCGGCAGGCGAGTGGATCTATACTTCCTGGGATATCCGGCTGGGCGAGTTGCCCGACATCATCAGGACGGCGGTCAACAACAGCTACCCGAACTGCAGGATAGACGATGTGGATTTTTACCAAACGCCGACGGGCAATTATTACGACGTGGAAATAGAAATGAATGACAGGGACCAGCACATCAGAGTGTCTGAAAGCGGAGAAATCCTGAAATAGGATTCACGGAATCGGCAAGATTCTTGTTCGGATTTGGGAACCGGGCATTTTAGACTTCCTCCCCGGAAGGATAAAATCCCGGTTTTTTTTTTATTGCTTCAGCACGCGGGCCATCCTTTCCAGCCCGTCGGCGAGCAATGTCCGGGGGCAGGCGATGTTCAGCCGGAGGAATCCCTCCCCGCCGGGACCGTACATCGTGCCGGGATTTACCAGGAGATGCTGTTGCTCCCGCAGCCGCAAGGCCAGCTCTTCCGAGCCGATGCCGGACGCGCGGCAGTCTATCCACGCCAGGTATGTCCCTTCGAGCGGCAGCACGGGATATTGCGGCAGCCGCTCCCCGAAGAAGCGGCGGAGGCATTCGTAATTCTCCCGCAGGTATCTCCGCAGGGCGTCGAGCCATTCGCCTCCTTCGCCGTAGGCGGCTATCGTGGCAATGACGCCGAACGGGTTGACATCGCACACCTCGTTGATATTGATTGCCCGGTCGATGCGCCGCCGCACCTCCTCGTCGGCCGCGATGATGCTGGCGATTTGCAGCCCGGCGAGGTTAAACGCCTTGCTCGGCGAGACGCAGGTAGCGGAATTCCGCAGGAAGCGTTCGGACAAGGAGGCGAATGGCGTGTAGTCGTGCCCCTCGTAGGTCAGTTCGCAATGGATTTCGTCTGCCACGACGAATATGCCGTTGCGCAGGCAGATATCGCCGATGCGCCGCAGCTCTTCCGGTGTCCAGACCCGTCCGACCGGATTGTGGGGATTGCACAACAGCAGGATTTTGGCCTCCGGGTCGGCAGCCTTCGCTTCGAGGTCATCGAAGTCGATGGCGTAACGGCCCTCCCGATAAACGAGATGGTTGCCCGACAGCCTGCATCCGTCGTTGCGGATCGACGAGTAGAAGCAGTTGTATGCCGGGGTCTGGACAATCACCTTGTCGCCCGGCGCGGCCAATGCCTTGATGATGGCCGACAGGGCCGGCACGACACCGCTCGTATAGATGATCCATCGGGGGTCGATGCGCCAGCGATGGCGGTTGCCGAACCAGCGCACGACCGCATCGTAATAGGATTCGGGCACTTTGGTGTAACCGAAAATGCCATGCTCCACCCGTTCTCGCAGTGCCTCGACAATCACCGGTGCCGTGCGGAAATCCATATCCGCCACCCACATGGGCAGGATGCCCTCTTCTTCGGGAGTGTCCCATTTGTAGGAGTTCGTCCCGCGGCGCGGGACTACCGTGTCAAAATCGTATTTCATGACTTGTCTCTTTTTATTCGTGTTATTCGTGATTTGCAGATCCAGTTGCAGCCCCAAAGCCTGACGAGGAATATCATTCCCCGGAAGCAAAGCTCGATGCACATGGCGAGCCACACGCCGCGCAGCCCTATCGTAGGGGCGAGCCACGCCGCCAGCGTCAGCCTCACGCCCCAGATGCTGCCGAAGTTCATCAGGCTGGGGACCAAGGTTCCGCCTGTGCCCACGAATACGCCGTAAGCGACGATGGATGCCGCGAACATCGGCTCGGCAAAGGCTTCTATCCGCAGGATCCCGACACCCAGCGCGCGGATTTCCTCCACGGGCGTCATCACTCCGATGATCTGCGGCGCCGCCACATACATCAAAGCCCCCATGACTCCCATGACCAACATCCCCGACCAGACGGTGATGTTGGCAAAACGGCGGAGCAGCCGGATACGGTTCGCGCCGAGGCTCTGCCCGACCAGCGTCGTGGCCGCTTCCGAAATGCCGTAGCCGGGCATGTAGCAGAGGCTTTCGGCGACGATGGCGAATGAGTTGGCGGCAATGGCGGCGATGCCGAGCGGCGCGACGATGACCGTCGTCATGATCTGCGCCCCGCAGATCGCCGCATGTTCAAAGCCCATGGGCAGGGAGATGCGGTAAGCCTTGCGCAGCGTCTCTTTCCGGGGCAGGAAACTTCCCCGTTCCCCTGACAGCTTCAGCATGGACGAGCGGCAGCAGAGGTACCACATCATCCCGCCGCCGGTGATGAGCTCGGCCAATACCGTTCCCAATATCGCGCCTTCAACGCCCAGGCCTGCCCCCGGGACGGTGAATCCGAGCCATTCCACCCGCCGTGTCGGGAAAATCAGGAGGAAGTTGAACACGACATCCAGCAGGCACATCAGCACGTTCAACATGCTGGGCACACGCATGTTCCCGCTGCACCGCAACATGCCGCCTGCAAGGAAGTTCAATTGCAGGGCGGGCAGGAAAATCGAGAATATGCGGAAGTAGAGGGAGGAGTCGCCTTGTATGGCTTCATCGCCGCCCAGCCAGCCGGGAAGCGCGCCGCTGACGGCGATGCCGGCGGCTGCCAGCAAGGAGCTGAAGGCAAGCATGGATGTGACCGACTGGCGGAACACCTTCCTTGCCCCTGCGAAATCCCCGGCCCCGACCCGGTGCGCCACCTGGACGGAAAAACCCGATGCGGCGGCACCGCATAATCCCCAGAACAGCCATGTCGAGGTCGAGACCAACCCGATGGAGGCCGCGGCATTCGCGCCGAGGCTGCCCACCATCGAGGCATCGATGTATTGCATGGCGATGGAGGATACCTGCGCCATGATGGCCGGGACGCTGAGGTATGCGGTCAGGCGCAACTGCTGCCCCAGCGTCATCTCCTTTCCTTCGCGGATAAGCGACAGCAGGTAATCGGTCTTTCCCTTTTCTATTCCCATCCGGATATTTGAAATGTCAGTCGGCAGAGTCGCCCCACCGCCGTATCTTGCAATCGGCGGGGCCCTTTATGTTCTCGTCGAGAATGATTTCCCCGTAGCTTCCGGCCGTGATGCAGCCGGTGCGCGGGTTCTTTATCCCGCTTATCGCGCCTTTGATGGTTGCCTGCACCGAACTGTACTCGAAGGCCCTGTCGCAGCCGGGGTCGAAGGTGCAATTCTCCAATACGAGGTCGTGGGCATAGCAGAATGGCTGCTCGCCCGCGATGTGGCAGTTTACCAGCCGGAGGTTGCGCGAGTGCCAGCCGATGTATTCGCCGTCGAGTTCGGAATCGTAGATCGTGACGTTCTCCACCTCCCAGAAGGCATCCTTCGTGACGATTTTGGCATGGCGCAGCTCCACGTCTTTCACGTATTGGAAAACATACTTGCTGTCGCTTTCCAGCCCGTCTATGCGGATGTTGCTGCTGAACATGAACGGATACGTGCCGCCGTGCAGCTTCAGGTTCTTGATGTCCAGGCCTTGGCAACGCCAGAACACCTCGTCGGCATCGTTCATCACCACGTTCTCGATTTCGATGTCGTGCATCTCGCGGAACATTTTGGGCGCGTCGATGCGTGTGTCCGTCATTTTCAAATGATCGGAGTACCACAGGGCCGAACGCCCGCCCACGTCGAAGAAACAATGGTCGATCACGAAGCCGTGGACGTGCCAGAAGGGATAATTCCCCTCGAACCGGCAATCGACGGCTTCGATGTTGCTGCACTCCTTGATGGCCGACTCCCCGGCACGGATGATGACGTTCTCCAACCGGAGGTCGTGCGATTCGAACAAAGGCCGTTCGCCTCCGAATTCTGCATTTGAGATTACTTTCATATTTCTTTGTTTAACTGTTTTGCCCATGATTCCAATAGGATGCAGGCGCATGATCAAAATCTTTTCGATGCCGCCTGTTTGGTACGCAAATGTAATAATTAAAAACGAAAATATTGCCCGGAGGCAGAATCAACCGGCAACTGAAGTTTCCGACAAGGAGCGCGACGGCCTTTTCCAGGCTGCAGAAGG
>CAYRFT010000142.1:0-5163 GCA_964423585.1 uncultured Parabacteroides sp.
GAGGAGGACATGCCTGTTTGTCCTGCCTGAACTTCATGGGAGGGAGAAGATCTCTTTCAATTGCAGGAAATCCGTAATGACGGCATCGGCCGTTTCCGTACCGTTGTACGGGTTCCAGCCGGTATTTTTCAGCCAGACGGTCCTGCATCCCAGGGCGGTTGCCGGGACGATGTCCTTGTCATACGAATCGCCGACGACCGCAATCTCTCCGGGGGCGAGGCGGAGGGCATCGATTCCCAATTGGAAGATTGCCGGATCCGGTTTCCGGACACCCGCTACCGCCGATTCGATGATTGTCAGGAAGAGATGGTCCAATTGGAAATCTTTCAGGACGGATGCGATGTTCCCGTAGAAATTGGAGACCAGGACCAGCGGGTATCGCTGTGCCAGTTGCTCTAAAACCGGGCGGGCGATGCCGGCATGTTTCCGCGCATAGGCATAACACCACCGGGCGATGTCTTCCTTTTTCCACGAAGAAGCGTCGGAGGGGATGATGAATCCCTCTTCCTTCAGCCATTCCAATTGGAGGCCGACCTTGATGCGCAGCATGTCCAGCAGCGTATGTCCGGGTTTGACCAGCGGGTTTTTCCCCATGGTTCGTTCGCCATGCGCGAAAGCGTTGCGGAAATCGGCTTCCCTGACGGATACCCGGCATGCCCCGTAGGCCTGGCGGATTACTCCGGCCCAGTGCAGCCCGTTGCTGTCTATGGTCCCCCCGTAATCGAAGATGATTCCTTTTATCTTGTCCGCTGTCGGCATTTTGCAATGTGCTTGTTTATGCTGCACGCTCTTTTAATTCTTTGGAAAACTCCCGGCAGATGCGCTCGTGGCGGTTGACCATATAGGCCAATATGGCGTTCAGTACGGTGATCTCGAAAGTGAAGTAGAGCCACGGCATGTCGATGAACAGGGAGACGAACAACGCGATGACGCGCGTATTGAACGACAAGATGTTGGTATATTTCATGAGCGGCAGGCTCTTTTCCCGGAAGGCTGCCCGGAACCATCCGGGGGCCCGGTCGCGGTAGTCGCGGCGGATGGCCTGCATCATGCGTTGGAACTCCGGCGTCAGCCGTTCCTGTCCGACGGTGTAACGGATGTAAAAGGTTTCAAAGAGCTTGCCGATGAAATCTTTTTTCCAGCTCTTCTCCTTGTAATTCTCTTTCAGGACAGGCGAACGGGACAGCTCGCTCCCGTCTTTCCCTTTGAGGAAAAGGAGATGGATGTTCCGGTAATAGTCGGCCATGGCCGCCTGCTTGCTGTGGAAGAACCCGGTTATCAGGGCGAATGCCCAAATCCAGATGCCCCATTGCGGGGTGAGCCGCGCGCAGATGGCCGCATAGATGGAGATGAACCAGATGTCTCCCGCCGTGCCGTCCAAGATGCGCCCCAACGGGGTCTTCTTGCCGGTCATCCGCGCCAGTTGGCCGTCGGCGCTGTCGTAAGAATTGGCCCAGACCAACAGCAGCATGCCTGTTATGTTGACCGCCAAGTCGTGCGGGTAAAAGCAAATGCCTGCCGCCGTCCCGATGAAGATGCCTGCAATGGTGACGGCATTGGGCGAAATATCCAGCTTGTTGAAGAGCAAGGCCCAGCGGTACCCTATCGGGCGGTAAAAATGTATGTCGATGAATTCCTCGGTGTCCATCGACTTGAGTGTCGATTCGAGGGACGGTTTTTGTTCCGCGTTGTTTTTCATGAGCCTTTTGTTTGTGCCGTCCGGTTTTATTGCGTGATTAATTCGTAAATCCGGCGGGCGATAAGGGGAGCCGCCTCTTCCCGGCACGGGGCGAAACTGGGCCAGTCGTTGAAATCAATCAGGCGGGGTTCCCCTGCTTCCGAGACGATGCAGTCGCCTCCGTAGATGTGGATGTTCAGGATGCGGGACGCCTTGTCGCAGATTTGCCGCAGATACGCCTGGTCGAAAGGGATGCCTTTGGCCGTCCCGTTGATGGCTTCTATGCTGAATTTGCTGTGATGCCGGTTGGAAGGATAAAACCAATAGAAGAAGTCCGTCCCGGCAATGCCGTAGAATTTCACCCAGTCGCCCGGCAGGTGTTCGTTGATGACAGCCGTCGGAATGCCGCGGATGGCATATTCCTTCAGGATGCTCTTGGCTTCTTCCCGGTTGCGGACATAAGTCACATCCTCGTGGTGGATTGTGTGGAAGTCGCCGCGCTTGATCCAGCAATGGTCGAGGCCGGCTTCTTCAAGCGCCCTGACCGGGTCTGCCTTGGTTGACAGGAATAAGCTGGCAGGGTGCGGGATGTGGTTCTCGAGCAAAAGGCGTGTCATCTTCTCGCGGGTGCAGTTCTCGATGCCATACCCCGAGTTGATCACGATATGCCCCTTGTCTTCCAGCTCTTGCAGTTTGCGGATCGATTTCCAATCGCGCACCATGTTGAAGATCGCCTTCTCTTTCAGGTCGTGCAATAGCAAGTCGGATTCGATGTATTCGTTGACTTTGCAGCCCAACTTCTCCAAGTGTTCCGCGGTCAGCCTGAAGATGGCCGCATCGTTTCCGATGTGGTTGGGCGAAAAACGGTTTCCCCGGCGAATGCCGGCAATGGTCATTTCTTTCATCTTTGTTTCAAGATTGTCCGTTTGGATGCTGTGAACCGTTCCGCTTTCCGGATGTCGCCCGCATGATCGACATCAATGATTTTGCTGAAAGGGTATGCTTTCAGTCTCAGTCCTTCCGCAATGAGTTGACGCTGGTAGCTACGCATTCGCGACATGCCTTGCTCCATGCAACGGGAAAGGACCCGGATGGCCGATTGCCTCAGACAGTAGATTCCGCCGGAAACATACCGGGGCGTTTCGGTTTGGTCAAGGAAAGCCGTGATGAGCATATCCTCGCCGGTTTGCACATGCAGCGGCCTTTCGTCGTCGATGTAATCCGTCACGGCCATCAGCCCGTCTATCCCAGGATCCGATTTGAATGCCCGGATATATTGGGCGAACTCTTCTTCGCGGAAGACGGCATCCACGGTTGCCAGGCAAAGCCGGTCGCTTTCAAGCCGGCGGCTCAATTCATAGAAACTGTGCATCGAGCCGGATGTCGATTTCACCAGCAGGTGGAAAGGTATCCGCAGTTCTAATCCTTTCAGATGTTCCTGCACTTCCGTCATCTCTTCATTGACGATAATCCGTATCGAAGAAGCGTCATTCTTTAGGAATATATGAATCAGCCTGTCGATTAAAGCCGTTCCGTTTAACCGGACAAGCGGCTTGGGCCGTTTGATGCCTTCTTGTGCGAGGCGGGAGCCTTCGCCCGCCGCAATTATTGCGTAATCCATGCCTTGGTCCATTTGGAATCCTGTTTCAGAGTTCGCGGCCTTTGTACATCCGCTCGTAATATTGCATGTAATCGCCCCCGGTGATCGCTTCCACCCATGCCTGGTTTTCCAGATACCAGCGGATGGTCTTGACGATGCCTGTCTCAAAGTCGGTTTCCGGGAACCAGCCCAGTTCCCTTTTGATTTTGGCGGGGTCGATGGCATATCGCCGGTCATGCCCCAGACGATCCTTCACGAAAGTGATCAGGCTGTCATTAATCCAATCGATGGAAGGTTGCCTGTCCGGACCGGTTTCCCGCTTCTTCAATGCGCTCCGGTATCGGGGCTCTTCTTCCATCAACCGGCGAACGGTGCGGATGGCGAGCCTGACGATTTCCAGATTCGTCTTTTCGTTATGCCCGCCCACGTTATAAACTTCACCGGCCCTGCCTTTGCGGATGACCAAGTCGATGGCCTTGCAATGGTCTTCGACATACAGCCAGTCGCGGACGTTCGACCCGTCTCCGTAAACCGGCAGTTTCTTTCCTTCCAAGATATTCTTGATGACGAGCGGAATCAGTTTCTCGGGGAAATGGTAAGGGCCGTAATTGTTGGAGCACCGCGTGATGCTGACAGGCATCTTGTAGGTGTCGGCATAAGCCTTCACGAACAAATCCGCGCCGGTCTTGGACGCGCTGTACGGACTGTGCGGGTCAAGAGGCGTCGTTTCGGTGAAATACCCGTCGGAGCCCAGGCTTCCATACACTTCGTCGGTAGAAACCTGATGAAAACGGACACCGGCCCGCCAGGTCGGATATCCGGCGTCGTCTTTGCCGGTCGTCCACGCCCGGCGTGCGGCATCCAGCAGGTTTTGTGTGCCCAGGATATTGGTTTGCAGGAAGAGCTGCGGATTTTCTATGCTGCGGTCCACATGGCTTTCGGCGGCGAAGTTGGCCACGTAATCGAATGCGTATTCGTCAAACAGCTTGTCGGCCAATTCCCGGTCGCAGATGTTGCCTTTGACAAAGAAGCAGCGTTTGTTGTCGATGTCGCCGGCGATTGTCCCCAGATTTCCGGCATAGGTCAGCAAATCGAGGGCGACGATCCGGATGTCGTCATGCCCGGCCAGCATGTATTTGATAAAGTTGGCCCCGATGAAACCGGCGGCTCCTGTCACTAAATAAGTCTTCATGGCGGTTGTCTTTTAAAAGGTGAAATTGATATCGGCATCTTCCAGCCGCGGGGCTTTCCTGTCTTTTTCCGAAAGGATGACTTCTTCAGGCGATCGGATTCCCCAGTCGATCCGGATGGCGGGGTCGTCATACCGGATGCTTCTCTCGGCAAAAGGCGCATACGGGTTGTCAACCTTGTAAACAAAGACCGCCTTGTCGCTCAGCACATGGAACCCGTGGGCGAAACCCCGGGGGATGAAAAGCTGGCGTTTGTTTTCTCCGGACAGCACGGCGGCGACATGCCTGCCGAACGAGGGCGACCCTCTCCGTATATCGACGGCGACGTCGAGCACGCATCCCTGGACGACCCGCACCAGCTTTGCCTGCGAATAAGGCGCTTGCTGGTAGTGGAGCCCGCGCAATACGCCCCCCGACGACCCGGATTCGTTCTCCTGCATGAAACGGACGGGGCCGATACGGGCTTCAAACTCTTCTTGCTTGAACGCTTCCATGAAATAGCCGCGCGCGTCTTTGAATACTTCGGGCTCGATGATCCATACGCCCGGGATTTCTGTTTCCGTATAAATCATGTTTCGTTTCGCGTTAGAAATTTGTGGCTGCAAATTAACTCTTTTTTTTCTTCATATTCAAATAATATTGCCTGCACAATGTTTCTTTTCGCGGATTAAAGTTTCGTGCAGCCTGCATGAAGC
>CAYRFT010000143.1:0-5141 GCA_964423585.1 uncultured Parabacteroides sp.
CCCGGCCAACCCGTATGAACTGGGAGCCGAAGTGCCCATCCCCGAGGGGGACGTGGATTTCCCGGCCGTCATTGCCGAATTGAAGAAGCAGGGCTTCAAAGGCGCCGTCACCATAGAATGCGAATTGGACGGGGCCCGCCGTGACTATGTGGTTAAAACTCGTAAATATTTGCAGGATCTGCTGGATAAGTGATATATTTGGCAAATTATCGGCAGATACATCGAAATTGCACGGAATTTAATAGTTAATCAGTAAAAACAGTTACTTATGGGAACGAATAGAAGGGATTTCCTGAAAACCCTGGGAGGCGTGGCGCTGTTTTCCATCGTGCCGCGTCATGTGTTGGGGAAAGGTTTCATTGCCCCGAGTGATCAACTGACAAAAGGCATCATAGGAACGGGAGGAATGGGCCGCGGCCACCTGAACTACGGCGGGACCCGCCTGGTGGCCGTTTGCGACGTGGACAAGAATCATTTGGAGTTGGGGAAGAATCTGGTGAAAGAAAAGATTGCCGCTTACCATGATTTCCGCGATTTGATATTGGATCCTAACGTGGATATCGTCCATATCGCCACGCCCCCTCATTGGCACGGCATCATGTCGGTCGAGGCGGCCAAGGCGGGCAAGGACATTTGGTGCGAGAAGCCCATGACAAGGACAATCGGGGAAGGGAAGCGCGTCATGGAAGCCGTGAGGCAGTACGGGCGGATGTTCCGCCTGAACACGTGGTTCCGCTTCACCGACCAGTTCTATGGACTGGGGACGCCCGTCAAGCCGCTGAAGAAATTGGTGCAAAGCGGATTGCTGGGCTGGCCGTTGAAGGTCACGATCAGCAAGCACACCGGTTTTGACTGGAAGTTCTATTGGGTGGGCAAAGAATATCTGGAACCGCAGCCCGTGCCTGAAGAGCTGGATTACGACATGTGGCTGGGGCCGGCTCCTTACAAGCCTTACAACGCGCACCGTGTCCATCAGACGTTCCGCGGTTATTGGGATTATGACGGAGGCGGATTGGGTGACATGGGACAGCATTATATCGACCCGGTGCAGTATATCTTGGGGAAAGACGATACGAGCCCGGTGAAAGTCGAGGTGGATGCTCCCCAGCAGCACCCGGATGCCGTGGGCACGTGGCGTTCGATCACCTATACATACGAAGACGGCTGCCAGATCGTTTTATGGGGCGGTGATTATGGCGACCCGGATACCCCTTATATAGCAGGCCCGAAAGGTAATGTCTATAAGAATTTCGTGTGCGACATTCCGGAATGGGAAAAGCAACTGTCCGATTATCCGGAACCGGAACCCCAGGTGACGGACTTCATGGAATGCGTGAGGACCCGCCAGCCTTTTGCCCTGAATGAACGGAATGGCTTCCGTTCCGCCACGATTGTGAACATGGGAGCCGTTGCGCTTCGTTTGAATCGCGCGTTGGAATTCGATCCGGTGAAACTGGAGTTTGTCAACGACGAGGCCGCCAACCGGTTGTCTCATCAACCCATGCGTGCGCCATGGAATATTTAACCCGTTAATTAAGAAGAAAGATGAAAAAGGCATATATTTCAATCAGCGCATTGTTGTTGTGTGCTAATTTGTCGTTCGCCCAGACTCCGGCGAACCGGACGGCAAAGACCGTCGCCGCAGATGTGTTGGCCCAGATGCCGGCGGAACAACAGGCCGAGTATGATAAGCAAATCGGTGAACTGAGCGCGGCGGGCGAAGAAGCGGTATTTACGTTGATTAACATGATCAATGCCCCGGGCAAGGGCAGTAACGCGAAAGTAGATTATGCGTTGAGCGGCTTGAGCCATTTTGTAATGGCGAAAGGGCAGGAAAACGCCCGCCAGGTAGTGGCAAGAGCTTATGCCCAGGCATTGGACAAGGTGGAAGAACGGGAAACGAAGGCATTTGTCATCCGGCAGTTGCAGATAGTCGGGCGTGACGATGCCGTGGAAGCCCTTTCCGCCTACTTGGGCGACCCGGAATTGAGCGGGCCTGCGGCACGGGCATTGGCTGCAATCGGCACGGAGAATGCCGGGCAGGCGTTGAAAGCCGGTTTGATGCGCCGGATGGGGACGGCCGAGACCCAGAAAGACCTGTTGGAAGCCATTGCCGAGGCCCAAGTGGCCGGGACGGAGGACTTGGTGAAGACCTACGTGGACCATGAAGATCCCGACATGCGAAAGATGGCCCGTTATGCGTTGAGCCGGGTAGGATCGGCCGCATCCCTGCCCGTATTGGCCGATGCTGCCAAGGCTGTCAATTATACCATGGAGCCGAGCGGGGCGAACGAAGCGTATATTGCATTGATCAAACGGGTTGCGGGGCAAAATCCCAAAGCGGCGGAGAAGGCCGCAAAGGATCTGTTGAAGCGGGCGGAGAAGGCCGGCAAGACGCAGACCCGCGAGGCCGCGTTGCAGATACTGGTTTCTGTCTCGGCTGACAAGGCGGCAGCCGCCAAGCTGGTCTTGGCGGCGTTGGACGACGACAGCAAGGATTACCGGAACGCGGCATTGGGATATGCTTCTGATTTTGCCGATGAAGCATCCTATGTCGAGATAGCGAAAGCGATGGTAAAAGCCAAACCCGAAGTGAAGGCTGACATCTTGAACTGGTTAGGCCGCGAGGCGAAGTGCCCGGAGAAACATGATACGATCCAAAAACTGATGCTCCGGTTCGACCAGCCGTTGTCCCGGGTTTTGGCACAGCAATTGGACGTAACAGATTTCGACGTGCAGCAGGCGGCTGTTTGGACGATGGTGAAAATTGGCGACAAGGGGTATATTCCGGTGTTGGCGAATCTGCTGACGAATGCAGACAAGCAAATCGTCCTGCTGGCGCAGGATGCCTTGCTGGCTTTCCCCGGGGACATAGACGATGCTGTGGCGAATGCCGTGAACAAGGCTCCGGATGACGGCAAGATCGCCGGCATGGAGTTGCTGGCCGCCCGGATGGCTGACTCGAAGATCAATACCGTGCTGGAGCAGACGAAATCTCCGTCGGCGGATGTCAGGAAAGCGGCATACGCCACTCTGAAGAGCGTCGTGGCGGCAAAAGACTTCACCCAGATCTGCGGCATGCTGGAATCGGCCGGGACCGGCGAGAAAGCGGCCTTGCAGGATGCCGTCATCGCTTGCGTCCATTATATGCCGGAAGCGGAACAGGTGGAGACGGTCACGCGCCGGATGTATCAGGCGGGCGACGCGAAGAAACATTTATATTATAAGGTACTGGCATCGACAGGCAGGCCGGAGGCTTTGGAAACCATCATTGGCGGATGTGAAAAGAATACGGGAGAAGGGAAAGAGGCGGCTGTGGATGCTTTGTTGGAATGGAAAGGCATCGAGGCGGCCGATTACCTGTATGAAGTGGCCCGGACAGGTGGGCAGGCGGCCGCCAGGGCTTTGGACCGCTACGTAAACCTGGTTTCCGCTGCGGACATGACGGGTGAAAACAAATTGCTCCGCCTGCGGAAGGCGATGGACATAGCCACGGACAATGAAGCGCGGGGGTTGATCCTGTCGAAGGTGGAAGATACGGGGACGTATCTGGCGCTGTTGTATGCCGGGGAATACTTGGACGACACGGCCGTCAGGCAGCCTGCCGCCAACGCGGTGATGAACATCGCCTTGGCCCACAAGGAATATACCGGGCGGAATGTGAAAGCCCTGTTGGAAAAAGTCATGGAGGTGTTGGACAACCCGGATGCCCATTATCAGAAAGAAGGCATCCGGAAGCATTTGGACGAGATGCCGGATGAGGAGGGTTTCGTCTCCATGTTCAACGGCAAAGACCTGACCGGCTGGAAAGGCTTGGTGGAAAACCCGATCGCCCGGGCGAAGATGAAACCGGACCAGTTGGCGAAAGCCCAGGCGAAGGCGGACGAGCAGATGCGGGCGGACTGGAAGGTTGAAGAGGGCTGCCTGGTATTCGAGGGCTCCGGCTACGACAACTTGTGCACGGAAAAGACATACGGCGACTTTGAAATGTATGCGGAATGGATGCTGGACCCCGCCGGGCCGGAAGCCGATGCCGGCATTTACTTGCGCGGCACGCCGCAGGTGCAGATCTGGGACACGGCTCGTGTGGACGTGGGCGCGCAGGTCGGATCAGGGGGATTGTACAACAACCAGAAGAATGAAAGCAAGCCTGCAAAGGTGGCCGACAACAAACTGGGCGAATGGAACACTTTCTACATCAAGATGACGGGCGACCGCGTCACGGTGGACCTGAACGGGGAAAGAGTGGTGGACAACGTGATCTTGGAGAACTACTGGGACCGCAGCCGGCCCATCTTCCCGGTCGAGCAGATCGAATTGCAGGCGCACGGCAGCCGATGCTCTTTCCGCAACTTGTATATCAAGGAGCTGGAACGCCGGGAGCCTTTCCGGTTGCCGGAACAGGAAGAGAAGGAGGGCTTCCGGGTCCTTTTCGACGGGACGAACATGCACGAGTGGCAGGGGAACACGGTCGATTATGTGTTGGAAGACGGCTGCATCGCCATGAATCCTTCAAAGAGTTTCGGAGGGAACTTATATACGAAGGAAGAATATGCCGACTTCATCTACCGCTTTGAATTCCAACTGACGCCGGGAGCCAACAATGGCATCGGGCTGCGGGCCCCGCTGGAAGGCGATGCGGCTTACGTGGGCATGGAAAGCCAGATCCTGGATTGCGAGCATCCGATTTACAAGGATATCACCCCGCTCCAGCACCACGGCTCCATCTACGGCATCATTCCCGCCAACGAAAACCACAAGGAGGCCATCAAGCCGGCGGGCGAATGGAACGAAGAAGAAATCGTCTGCGATGGAGACAATATCAAAGTGACGGTGAACGGGACCGTCATCGTCGAAGGCAATATCCGCGACGCGGTAAAGAACGGGACGCCCGACGGGCACGAGCATCCGGGACTGTTCAACAAGAAAGGACATATCGGTTTCTTGGGGCACGGGTCGCCGGTCAAATTCCGCAACATCCGCATAAAGGAGCTGAAATAGCCTTTCGTCGTGAGGGCCGTCCCCCGCAGGAAACATGCCGGGCGGAAAGGGAATATATAAAACCCCGTGTCAGGCATCGTCTGTTTTTTCATTTTGGGAGCTTCCGAACACTTCGGAAGCTCCGCTTTTTCATTTTTGGT
>CAYRFT010000144.1:0-5136 GCA_964423585.1 uncultured Parabacteroides sp.
CGGAGGTTTCCATATTTCTTTATAATTTTGCAGCATCATGTTAGGGACCATCGTCAACACCGTTTGCATCATGATAGGCAGCGCGGCGGGCAGCATAGCCAGACGTGCCGTCAAGCCCCGGTTCCAAAGCGCGCTGTACCACGCCATGGGACTGGCCGCCCTCGCCTTGGGTATCAATGCCGTCGTTTCCCATTTGCCGGGAAGCGATTATCCGGTCCTGTTTATCGTCAGCCTGGCGTTGGGCACGCTGGCAGGCACGTCGTTGGACATAGCCGGCAAGTTCGCCCGCGTCGTGCGGCGTTTCTCCAAATCCGACCTGGCCGACGGGCTTTCGACCGGCATCTTGCTATATTGCATCGGGACTTTGTCGATGGTGGGCCCCGTCATGAGCGCCCTCTACGGCGACAACACGTACCTGTATGCCAACGCCACCCTCGACTTGGTGACTTCGGCCGTCCTGGCGAGCACCTACGGGTTCGGGATGATCCTGGCGGCGCCCGTCTTGTTCCTGTTTCAAGGCTCCATATACCTGGTGACATCGCTGGCAGGCGACGTGATTCCCGAAGGACTGATGAACGAGATTTCCATCGTGGGCGGCGTGTTGATTGCCAGTTCCGGACTGGCCATCCTCGAGATCAAGGACTGCAAGACGCTGGACATGCTTCCGTCCCTGGCGGTTCCGGTATTATTCTTTATCGCCAAATACGTGGTTGGTTTCTGAAATTCTCAGGGCGCGCCTGCTGCCGGGTCCTGTCCGGCCGACAAGTCCCTGTACAAATCATACAGGGTCTTCCGCCATACCGGATGGACGAACGAAGGGGCAATCTCGGCCAGCGGCTGCATGACAAACAGGCGTTCGTGCATCAGCGGATGCGGCACGGTCAGCTCCTCGTCATGCACGATCTCGTCGCCATACAACAACAAGTCAATGTCGATGATCCGATCCCGGTAGGTCCCGTCGCTCTTCTGCGTCCGTCCCATTTCCCGTTCGATTTGCTGCGTCAGATGAAGCAATTCCAACGGTGGAAAAGCCGTTTCCAGTTCCAAAGCCGCATTCAGGAATGTGTTCTCCGATTCAAACCCCCACGGCTCGGTCTCATAAAAAGAAGAAAGGGAGAGGACATCCCCCGCCCTTTCCGCCAGCAGAGCCGCGGCCGTCACCATGTTCCTCCGCTTATTGCCGGTATTCGTTCCCAAGCCCAGGTAAGCCAACGCCATCTTGCCTTTTCCCTACACGATCAGCATGGCATCGCCATACGCCCCGAACCTGTATCCTTCCTTCACCGCCACATTGTAGGCGTGCATGATCAGCTCGTAACCGCCGAACGAGGCCGTCATCATCAGCAAGGTCGATAACGGCATGTGGAAGTTGGTCACCATGTTGGTCGCCAGGCTGAACTCATACGGGGGGAAGATAAACTTGTTGGTCCATCCTTCATACTCCTTCAGGTGGCCGTCCGTGCTCACGGCGGTCTCGATCGCGCGCATCACCGAAGTCCCAACCGCGCAGATCCGGTTGTTTGAATCCTTTGCCGCGTTGACAATGGATGCCGCCTCGGCATTGACGAACATTTGTTCTGAATCCATCTTGTGCTTTGTCAGATCTTCCACGTCTATTTCACGGAAATTGCCCAAACCGCTGTGCAATGTCAAGAAGGCAAAACGGCAATCCTTTATTTCCAAACGCTTCATCAGCTCGCGGCTGAAGTGCAGGCCTGCGGCCGGAGCGACCACGGCGCCTATTTCCGTGGCAAAAATATTCTGGTAGCGTTTCTCGTCATCCGGCTCTACGGGGCGATTGATGTATTTGGGCAGCGGGGTTTCGCCCAGGCTGTAGAGGGCTTTCTTGAATTCGTCATGGTCGCCGTCATACAGGAAGCGCAGGGTCCGGCCCCGCGAAGTGGTATTGTCAATCACTTCCGCCACCATGGAATCGCTTTCTCCGAAATAAAGCTTGTTCCCGATGCGAATCTTCCGGGCCGGGTCAACCAGCACATCCCACAAGCGCAGCTCCTCATTCAACTCGCGAAGCAAAAACACTTCTATGCGGGCCCCGGTCTTTTCTTTGTTACCATACAGGCGCGCCGGAAACACACGGGTATTGTTAAAGATAAATACATCTTTTGCCCCGAAATAATCCAAAATATCCTTGAAGATCCGATGTTCTATCTTTCCTGCCTTTCGGTCAACAACCATCAAACGGGATTCATCCCTGTTCTTCGACGGGTATAAAGCGATTTGTCCCGTTGGCAAATTAAACTTGAATTTAGAGAGCTTCATTATGTATCAATTTTATCTGGTTTTATTTTTTACTCTGTTCCTCTGCCGGAATCACCCGATCCAAAAAGGCATCTATATCCTCCGGATTCATGCACTGGTCCAATGTGACATCGCCCACACGGGTCCTTTCCAAGGCAATCAGATGCGCGCCCGAATGCAACGCCACGCCTATATCACGGACCAAAGCACGGATGTAAGTGCCTTTGCTGCAAACTATCCGGATTTTCACGACCGGCAGTTCGCAAGCCAGCAACTCGATCTCGTCAATCACCAATGTCTTTGCCTTCAAGGGGACTTCTTTGCCGTTGCGGGCCAATTCATACGCCCTTTTCCCTTCTATCTTGCAAGCCGAAAACACCGGAGGAACCTGTTCTATAGTCCCGACGAATCGTTTCAATGCCTCTTCCACCAATTCCCGGGTTATATGCCCTGTCGGATAAACCGCATCGACTTCTTTCTCCAAATCAAAAGAAGGAGTCGTCTCGCCCAGTTTCAACGTCGCCACATATTCCTTCGTTTGAAACTGGAATTCATCAATCCGTTTGGTGGCATTACCCGTGCACACAATCATTACGCCCGTTGCCAAAGGATCCAATGTTCCGGCATGGCCTACTTTTATTTTCTTTACCTTCAACTTCCTCGACAACTTGCACCGGAACTTGTTCACCAAATCGAACGATGTCCAGGTCAGCGGTTTGTTGAAGAATAAAACTTCGCCAGCAATAAAGTCCATCATCATCTTTTATTTCCCGGCCAAAAGGTTCCACGCACATTCAGCCGCAATACTCATAAACTCAAAAAAATCGTCACCGCACCGGCTATCGCGCAATAAACGGCGAAGTAGATCAACTTATTTTTCTTGACAATGTCAATCATCCATTTGCAAGCCAGGCAACCGGAAACAAAGGCAGCCACAAAGCCGATCAACAGCGAACCGGCAGGAATATCCCCACTTGGATTTCCTCCCTGCGCCATCTTCAATGTATCCAGCAAGGCTTCTCCCAAAATCGGAGGAATCACCATCAGGAAAGAGAATTGCGCCAAATGTTCTTTTTTGTTTCCCAACAACAAACCCGTGGCAATCGTACAACCCGAACGCGACAGGCCGGGCATCACGGCACAGGCCTGCGCCAAACCAATGACGAAAGCATCCCGCAAAGATATCTTTTCTTTCCGGCGGGGTCTTGCAAAATAGGAAAAAGCCAGCAACGAAGCCGTCAGCAACAACATCCATCCCACGACCGCCAAGCCGGAACCGAAAACGGCTTCAACCGTGTCTTTAAAGAAAACGCCGACAATGCCGACCGGAACCATAGATACCAAGATGTTCAACACATAGCGTGTTTCTTCGTTCGCCTCGAAACGGAACAATCCCTTGAATATCCAGGCTATTTCCTTCCACAAGACAACCAACGTGCTCAACACCGTGGCTATATGCACCAAGACAGTGAACGAAAAACTTTCTTCCCCTTCTATGCCAAACAAGGCAGAAGCTATCGCCAAATGGCCGCTACTGCTTACCGGCAAATACTCCGTCAGCCCCTGCAGCAATCCCAGGATCAAGGCTTCCAATCCGTTCATTCTCCCGTTGCCGTCTTATCGTTGCTCTTCTTCAAGATGCCATATATCACGGATATGAAGCCGATCACGGTCACAATGGGGGCTATCACGATCCGACGGGTATCAAATATGGCCGGATTAAAGGTGTCATCGCCCGAACCTCCTCCACTCATCAGGACAAAACCGATGATGATCAGCACAACGGATCCGGCTATCAGGATATAATTCTCTTTTCCAAAAGCAAAATCTTTCTTTACCATAATCTCTTTACTCTTAAATATAATATAACTTGTCAAAACTCATTCGCAGGTATTTGTTGACCGACACGACCGTCGCCAAAACAGATAAAAAGATACCCAGCAGCAGAACGGCAGCATACACGACTAATAACGTAGGAATATCCAATATTTGTATAAAACCGGTCAATTCTGCCTGCAAATAATATAAAGAAGCCGTCAGCATGCAAATCGCCAGGATGGCAGCAATGACCCCGCTCACCACATTATACCCGATAAACGGCCTTCGGATAAATCCTGCCGTCGCCCCTACCAGACGCATCGCATGGATCAAGAAACGCTTGGAATAAATCAACAAACGAATGGTATTATTAATCAACACAAACGAGATTACCATCAGGATGGCTGCCAAACCCAGCAAGACCAATCCGACACGCTTCATATTATGCTGCACCAGTTCCATCATATCCTTCCGATACAGCAGCTCGGACACCGAGGTGTAGTTGTTAATCTTGTCCTCAATCAGTTTCAAACTGTCCGGATTGGCGTATTCCGAATGCAATTTCACTTCGATGGAAGCTTGCAGCGGATTAAACCCCAAGAAATTCTCCGGGTTTTCGCCCAGTTCATCTTCCAATTCCCGGGCGGCTTGTTCTTTCGAGATGTATTCGGTGGATTTGATGTAAGGAAGTGCCTCCAGGTTCTTCTGCATCCGCTTCACGTCCAAATCGCCCACATCCTCTTTCAGGACGATTGAAAACGACATATTCTCCTTCACATATACCGATAGTTTGTTTCCCAACAATCCCATCAGGATGATCAAACCCATAAGGAAAAGGACCAACGCGATACTTATGATCGAAGTAAGGCGGGAATGAAAGAAAGAAACAGCACTAACTTTTTTATTGGAAGCCATTCGTAGCAATATTATTCACGTTCTTCGTATCGGGAAGGCAACAGGCGCAACCCCTCCAAACTTTCTGCAAAAGAACGAATATTTTGGGAGATAGCGTCCTGTTTTGTGTTATTTAACGATTTAACGCCAAGTGCAATGCCTTAT
>CAYRFT010000145.1:0-5130 GCA_964423585.1 uncultured Parabacteroides sp.
CCTCGCGCTTCCATGGGAGACTTTGCCTGAAATAAAATTCGCTAAAAAAGAAGAGAAAGGAAGCAGTGTTCAAAGTTTTTATTATCTTTGGCAACTGAATGAAAGCGTTGCAATCGTTTTAACCATAAAGGAATATGACAGCAAAATTCAGAGGTGCCGTCGTGGTGGACACAGACCGGTGCAAAGGCTGCAGCCTTTGCGTGGCCGCCTGCCCGGCCGATGTATTGGAACTGCACCTGCGAGAAGTAAACACCAAAGGCTACCATTATGTATATATGAAACATCCCGACGACTGCATCGGGTGTGCGAGTTGCGGATTAGTCTGTCCGGACGGATGTTTGACGGTTTATAAAAAGAAAAACTACTGACCTATGGCTGAAGAGATAAAACTGATGAAAGGCAACGAGGTGATCGCCCATGCGGCCATCCGCTACGGCGTGGACGGCTATTTCGGCTATCCCATCACCCCGCAGTCCGAAATACTGGAAACGCTCATGGAGGAAATGCCGTGGGAAACGACCGGCATGGTGGTCTTGCAGGCGGAGAGCGAAGTGGCGGCCATAAACATGGTCTATGGCGGAGCCGGGACGGGCAAAAGGGTGATGACGTCTTCGTCCAGCCCGGGCATCAGCCTGAAGCAGGAAGGCATTTCCTATCTGGCAAGCACCGAGCTCCCGTGCCTGATTGTAAACATAATGCGGGGAGGCCCGGGGTTGGGGACCATCCAGCCCAGCCAGGCCGACTATTTCCAGACTGTAAAGGGCGGCGGGCATGGAGACTACCGGTTGATCGCGCTGGCCCCCTCGTCGGTGCAGGAAATGGCGGACTTCGTGGGCCTCGGTTTTGAATTGGCTTTCAAGTACCGGAATCCGGCCATCATCCTGGCAGACGGAATCGTCGGGCAGATGATGGAGAAGGTGGTGCTTCCCCCTTTCCGCCCGCGCCGCACCGAAGAAGAACTCATCGCCGAATGCCCGTGGGCCGTGCAAGGGAAAAAGGCAAACCGCAAGCCGAACATCCTCACTTCGCTGGAACTGGACCCGGCCCGCATGGAAGAAAACAACATCCGCTTCCAGGCAAAATACCGGCAAATAGAAGAAAACGAGGTCCGCTGCGAGGAATTCATGTGCGAAGACGCCGAATACCTGCTGGTTGCCTTCGGCTCGTCTGCGCGCATCTGCCAGAAGACGGTTGAACTGGCCCGCGCGGAAGGACTCAGGCTCGGATTGCTCCGCCCGATTACCTTGTGGCCGTTCCCGAAGAAACAGATTGCCCGCCTTGCCGGCCGGGTAAAAGGCATGCTGTCGGTCGAACTGAATGCCGGGCAAATGGTGGAGGATGTCCGTCTGGCGGTGGAAGGCCGCGTGAGGGTGGAACACTTCGGCCGCCTGGGCGGAATCGTATTCACTCCGGACGAAGTGTTGGAAGCGTTGAAAAGGAAAATCATCATATAAAGGCATGATGCGAGGAAGCAAATTGGATGAAATAATGACCCTGTTGTTCATGCTGCTGGCAATAGGGACGGTTGTGTGTTTCTTTCTGGGCGCAGCCCATCGGACCGAGGTGCTCGTCATCGGAGGTATCGCCGTCGTGATCCGGATCATACAATACATACTGAGATATTTTTATTAAGAGAGGAAGCTGGACTGATTATGGAAGCAAACGAAATCATAAAACCGGAAAACTTGGTATATGAGAAGCCCCGGCTGATGAACGGCAATCCGATGCACTACTGCCCCGGTTGCAGCCACGGTGTCATCCACAAGCTTATTGCCGAGGTGATTGTCGAAATGGGCATGGAAGAGAAGACCATCGGCGTGTCTCCGGTAGGCTGTGCGGTGTTCGCCTACAATTATATAGATATCGACTGGGAAGAAGCCGCCCACGGACGCGCGCCCGCCATCGCAACGGCCGTCAAACGGCTGAATCCGTCGAAGCTGGTATTCACCTATCAAGGCGATGGCGACCTGGCGGCTATCGGGACGGCGGAAACCATCCATGCCGCTAACCGTGGAGAGAACATTGCGATTATCTTCGTCAACAACGCCATTTACGGCATGACGGGCGGACAGATGGCCCCGACAACCTTGGTCGGCATGAAGACCTCCACTTGTCCATACGGCCGCAACATCGCCCTCAACGGGTATCCTTTGAAGATCGGCAACCTGCTGGCCGAACTTGAAGGCACTTGCCTGGTGACCCGCCAGAGCGTACACAACGCGGCTGCCATACGCAAAGCCAAGAAGATGCTGCGCAAGGCATTCGAAAACTCAATGGCCGGGAAAGGGACCTCGGTGGTCGAATTCGTTTCGACCTGTCCTTCCGGTTGGAAAATGTCGCCCGAACAAGCCAACAAATGGATGGAAGAAAACATGTTCCCCTTCTATCCGCTGGGCGATTTGAAGAATGTGGAATGATAACGGGAAAAGAGATGAAACACGAAATAATTATAGCCGGGTTTGGCGGCCAGGGAGTCTTGTCGATAGGCAAGATTCTGGCTTATTCCGGATTGATGGAAGGCAAAGAAGTGACCTGGATGCCTTCATACGGGCCCGAACAGCGCGGCGGGACAGCCAATGTGACCGTAATCTTGAGCGATGATCCGATTAGCTCCCCGATTCTGAACGAATACGACATCGCCATCATCCTGAACCAGCCTTCGCTCGACAAGTTCGAAAGCAAAGTAAAGCCGGGCGGCATCCTGATTTATGACGGCTATGGCATCCACTCGGAAATCAAACGCGACGACATTCAGGTCTATCGCGTGGATGCCATGGATGCAGCGGCCGAAATGAATAATGCAAGAGCCTTCAATATGCTGATTCTGGGAGGCCTGCTGAAAGTGGTCCCGATGGTAAAGATGGAAAATGTACTGTCGGGCTTGAAGAAATCCATACCCCAACGGTATCACAACCTGCTTCCGATGAACGAAGCAGCCATCCTCAAAGGCATGGATATCATTCAGAAGGCCTGAGTCCAACAAAAAATGATAAAGATAAGGCGTTCCTTTCGGGAGAAACGCCTTTTTTAATATCTTTGCCCCGATGAAACGCAGTTTGTATTTACTCATATTGGCCCTTATCCCCGCATGTCTTCTTGCGCAAACCCCGCGAGGAGGCAAAGGCGGATTTTCCCTGTCTAACCTCTCCAAAGGAAGCAATAAGGTCCCGGATAGCCTGCTGATTGCCGACAGCACTGAACTCAAAAGCAAGAAAGTCACCGCATACCGCCTGACACCCCTGCTGGGCGATGCCTATGTGGCACCTATGGATACAGGCATCCTCAATACGGCCAACAGCACGTTGACAGAAGGGAAAGGGCTGGCAATCGGGTATCTGGCAAATCTCGGCTCGGCAGCCCAGACACGCATCTTCTCCGAACGGAAAGAAGCGCGTGATTTTATCTTTGCCGATGCTTACGACTACTATATCACGACACCTGAGAATGCCCGTTTCTACGATACCAAGACTCCTTTCACCGATGTCATGTACACAACGGGAGGAAGCAGTACCAACAAGGAAGAGCAATTGGTCGGCACGCTGGCCATCAATTTTGGAAAGAAAATCAACGTGGGCGGAGATTTCGACTACATCTACGGCCGCGGCTATTATAATTCCAACGGGAACAAACTCATCAATTACCGGGTCTTCGGCAGTTATCGTTCCGACCGTTACGAACTGAATGCCTATTTCAGGGGGCAAAATTATGTGACCCATGAGAACGGAGGACTGACCAATGATGCCGTATTGACAAATCCGGATGATTATGCGGAAGGGAAAAAGAAGATGATGCCCAAAGATTTCCCGGTCAAATTCACCAATGTGTTCAACCGCATAAAGGGGAAAGAATTTTTCCTGACGCACCGCTATAACCTCGGTTTCACCCGGGAACTCGAAGAAACGGACGAAGAAGGCGATGCCAAAAAAGTATTCGTCCCGGTCTCAAGCATCATCCATACCTTCCAGTATGAAGACATGAACCGCCAATTCACAACGCCCAACAGCACGGTCTTGGATACGCTTTACAATCAGGGGCGGCCTTTCAATTACGACGAGAACCTCAACGACCTCACCTATTACTGGCAGATGAAGAATACCTTCGCCCTGTCGCTGCGGGAGGGATTCCAAAACTGGGTCAAATTCGGGCTGACAGTCTTCATCGACCTCGAAAAGCGCCGCTACCAAATGCAAGACGGCAAACGCGATTACTCGCAAGAGAGCAATTCCGGCCTGAGCCCCTTCTCCCCGCCTTTCATACAGGGGTCGAGCATTGTCACCTACGACGAGCTCTCGACATTCATCGGGGCGGAACTTTACAAGCGGCGGGGCAAACTGCTCACCTACAACGCGCGGGGCGAACTCTGCGTGGTCGGCGACGACGTGGGCGAATTCCGTGCCAACGGCGAGTTGCAGACATCGTTCAAACTCTTCGGGAAAGATGCCTATATCAAGGCAAATGCCTATATCAAGAACACTACGCCGGCATTCTTTCTGAGGCATTACCACTCGCGCTATTTCTGGTGGGACAAGGACCTGAGCAACATCCAGCAGTTTTATGCCGGGGGCGAGATCAATCTGGCTTCGACGGAGACCCGCATCTCCGCCGGTGTGGAAAGCATACAGAATTACGTTTACTCCGGCAAGAACGGCGAGCCGGAACAGCACGACAGCAATATCCAGGTAATCACGGCGCGCCTCAAACAGGACTTCCATTTCCGGGCTTTGGGCTGGGAAAACGAACTCGCCTACCAGATCAGCAGCGACCAAAGCGTCCTCCCGTTGCCCGACTTGAGCGTGTACACGAACTTGTACCTGAAGTTCAAGCTGGCCAAGGTGCTGAGCGTGCAAATCGGAGCCGACATGCACTATCATACGGCCTATTATGCCCCTTATTATGCGGCGGAGACCCAGCAGTTCCAGGTGCAGGACGAGGTGAAAGTGGGCAATTATCCCCTGATCAACGCCTACGTCAACTTCCATCTGAAGCAGGCACGCTTCTTCGTCACGGCATACAACCTGAGCGAAAAGTTTGTCTCCCCGAATTATTTCTCCTTGGCGCACTACCCTCTCAACCCGATGATGCTGAAAATGGGCGTCGCCGTGCGGTTCGAAAACTGACCGGAATCTCCCC
>CAYRFT010000146.1:0-5116 GCA_964423585.1 uncultured Parabacteroides sp.
AAAGGAGTTTCTCGATTTAAATTCGTAATATTGCGCCCGCAGGCTGTCCCGGCCCTGTGAAAAATTTGAAACATGAACGCTGAAAACCAATTCATTTAGACGTATGGACAAACGCTTCCCCTCTCATCCTTGGATCCGGGCCTGCGGCATCGCGGCCTTCCTGCTCCTGTCCGCCCCGCTCCTTTGGATTTATCAGACAATATGGGCCCCGAATTTCTTTCCCGGGAAACCCGTGCATGTTTATATCGACGAGGAAAAAGATTGGGAGCGGCTATGCCGGGAGTTGGAAGATTCTGCCGCCTGCCTGCATGTCGGGAGCTTCCGGCGGCTGGCATCGTGGATGGACTATGCCGGGCATCTGAAGACGGGACGGTACCGGGTGGACCCGGGGATGAGCAACCTGGAGCTGGTCAGGCGGCTGCGGAGGGGACACCAGGAGGCCGTCAGGCTTACGTTTTCCGGCATGCGCTCGCGGGAAGAGCTGGCAAAAAGGATAGGAGGGGAGCTGATGCTGGAAGGCCATGCGTTGCTCCGCCTGATGAATGATTCGGCCTGGTGCGATTCCATGGGGTTCGACCGCCGGACGATCACCGCGATGTTCATACCCAACACGTATGAAGTGTATTGGAACGTGTCGCCCGCGCGGTTCATGTCCCGCATGAAGCGGGAATACGACGTCTTTTGGAATGCCTCCCGGCAAGCGAAGGCGCAGGCTGCCGGACTGACCCCGGTGGAGGTCTCCGTACTGGCGTCGATCGTGGAAGAAGAATCGGCGGTGGCGGACGAATACCCGGTCATTGCCGGGCTGTATCTGAACCGCCTGAAGGCGGGGATCCCGTTGCAGGCGGACCCGACCGTGAGGTTCGCCGTGGGTGATTTCTCTATCCGCCGGATATTGGACAGCCACCTGGCCGTCGATTCGCCCTATAACACCTACAAACACGCCGGCCTGCCCCCGGGGCCCATCCGGATTCCGTCGGTCCGGGCATTGGATGCCGTTTTGAATCCCATGAAGCACCGCTATTTGTATATGTGCGCGAAGGAGGACTTTTCAGGACGCCACAATTTTGCGGCGACGCTGGCCGAACACAACCGGAATGCCGCGAGGTACCGTTCGGCGCTCGACAGGAGAAGGATTTTCCAATGAAAGGCGGGGACGCTTGCGGGAGCGTTTCCCCCTGCGGCCCTTGAAGGGGGTCAGCGGATGACGACCTTGCGGACGGTTTCGCCGATGCGGATGATATAGTAACCCTTGGGGATGTTGACGGGATATTCCCCGTCGGAGGAAGCCAGCTTGATTTCTTTCACCTTGATGCCGACCACGCTGTATATTTCCAGGACGCTGCCGGCCGGGGCGTTTTTGACTTTGATGCAACTGTCGTAGGCAGAGATTTCGATGGACTTGGGTTCCGTCTGATGGAGGGCCGGGACAAAAGGGATGGCGTTCCCCGCCTGCGCCGCCGGGAGGAACATCGTCGCCCCTATGATAATTCCATAAATGATTTTCATGCTGCTGCCTTATTTGCGCACAAATGTAAGAAGTTTCGGGTATTATCACAAGATTCTCCCGGCATTTTTCCCCGCGGTCTGCCAAAATCGCGTATCTTTGAATCCAATTCTTTTGATATATGGACTTCTATACGCAGTTGACATACGAAAAGCCGCCTTTCCTGTTCTCCTATGAAACCCCGGTCCTGCTGATGGGCTCTTGCTTTGTCGAGGACATGGGGACGCGCATGGCGGGCTTGAAATTCCGGACCGACATCAATCCTTTCGGCACGCTTTACAATCCGGCTTCCATCAGCCACGCCCTCCGGCGATTGATGCGGCCGGAGCCGTACCAGGAAAAAGACTTGTTCTCGTCAGGCGGCATGTTCCATAGCTTTGATCACCACAGCCGCTTTTCCGCGCCCGCGGCGGAAGCCTGTCTGAAGCAGATAAACACCCGCCTGGAATCCTCGGCCCGGTTTCTCCGGCATAGCCGGCGGCTGATCGTCACCTGGGGCACGTCCTGGGTTTACAGGGAAAAAGAGACCGGCAGGATAGTGGGCAATTGCCACAAGCTGCCCGACAGGAATTTCATCCGCCGCCGGCTCACTGTCGAAGAGATGGTGGATGACTGGAAATCCTTGCTGCAAGAACTGACGGGCATGAATCCGGAGCTGAAAGTCCTCTTCACCGTCAGCCCGATCCGCCACCGGAAAGACGGGGCTCATGGCAACCAGCTCGGCAAGGCCGCCCTGTTGCTTGCCATCGACGAGCTGGAGCGGTCGTTCCCCGGACAAACAGGTTATTTCCCCGCGTATGAAATCATGATGGATGAACTGCGCGATTACCGCTTCTATGCCGACGACATGGTGCATCCGTCGGACCGGGCCGTTGAATACATCTGGGAACAGTTCGTCGCCAACGAAGTGGATGCGGAAAGCCAAAGCATCCTGAAGGATTGTCTGGAGATACAAAAAGCCATGGCGCACAAACCTTTCAACCCGGACAGCGAGGCATACCGGGAATTTATTCTTCAAACTTTGTTAAAGATTGACCGACTTAACGGGAAAATGATTTTCTTTGACTACTCAAAAGAGCGGAATATTTTAAGGTCTAAATTGAAGCAAGAATGGAATACGCAATACGAGACGTAGCCAAAATTATCGGGGCCAAGGCAAAGGCGTTGCATGAGGACACGATTAGCATATTGCTGACGGACAGCCGCCGGGTATCGTTTCCCGAGAAGAGCCTGTTTTTTGCCTTGACGACAAAGACGAACGACGGGCATCGGTATGTGGAGGACTTGTACAATCTTCGCGTCAGGAACTTTGTGGTCAGTAAAATGCTGCCGGCGTATGAACAGATGGAAGAAGCCAATTTCCTGTTGGTGAAAAACGTGCTGGCCGCTTTGCAGAAACTGGTGGCACACCACCGGAAACGCTTCCATATCCCGGTAATCGGCATTACCGGAAGCAACGGGAAGACCGTCGTGAAAGAATTCCTGTATCAGTTGCTGCACAACGAATTCGACATTGTCCGTTCTCCCCGCAGCTACAATTCGCAAATAGGCGTGCCGCTTTCGGTCTGGGAGATGAACGAAAAGAACACGTTGGGCATATTCGAAGCCGGCATTTCCCAGCCCGATGAAATGGAGAAGCTGCAGCCTATCATCGCTCCGACCATCGGCGTGCTGACGGGCATCGGCGAGGCTCATCAGGAGAACTTCGTTTCCATCAACCAGAAATGCTTGGAGAAGCTGACGCTGTTCAACGAGAGCGAAGCCATCATATACGACGGCGACAACCCGCTCATAGCGACGTTGGTCGAATCGGCGTGCCTGTCGCACAAGGCAATCGCGTGGAGCCGTACCGACCGGGAAGCCCCTTTGTTCGTCGAGTCGATCGACAAGAGGCAAAACGAGACCGTCATCCATTGCACGCTGCTGGGGTTTGACCGGACATATACCATCCCGTTTGTCGATGATGCTTCCATCGAGAATGTCATTCACTGCCTGGCTGTCATGTTATACTTGAAGCCGACCAGCGTGAACGACGTGGAGAAGTTCGCCCGTCTCGAAACGGTGGAGATGCGCCTGGACGTGAAAGAAGGAATCCAGGGCTGCCTGTTGATCAACGACAGCTACAACTCAGACATCAACTCATTGGATATCGCCCTTGACTTCCTGCAGAGCCGGAAAGTGGCCAAGAACCTGAAGTCAACGCTGATCCTTTCCGACATCCTCCAATCGGGCACGTTGCCCAGGTCGTTATATAAGAAGGTGGCCAGTCTGGTGGAGCGGAAAAAGGTGAACCGTTTGATCGGCATCGGCAAGGACCTGAAAGAGTATGCTTCCGTGTTCGGCGAACGGTTGGAGAAGTCGTTCTACCAGACGACCGACGAATTCATCGCCTCGCCCGAAATCAGGAAGTTCAGCGACGAGGCCATCCTGCTGAAAGGTTCGCGGCATTTCCATTTCGAGCGCATCTCGGAGCTGTTGGAGAAGAAAGTGCACGAGACCATTTTGGAAGTCAACCTCTCGGCCCTCGTCCACAATTTCAACTTCTACCGGTCCAAGCTGAAGCCGGAGACGAAGATGGTCTGCATGGTCAAGGCGTTCGGTTACGGGAGCGGTTCTTTCGAACTGGCCAAGACATTGCAGGAACACCGCTGCGATTACCTGGCCGTGGCGGTAGCCGACGAAGGGGCGGCCTTGCGGAAAGAAGGCATCACAATCCCGATCCTCGTCATGAATCCGGAGTTCAGCAGCTTCAATACGATGTTTGAACACAACTTGGAGCCCGAAGTGTACAGCTTCCGCCTGCTCGACGCCATGGTCAGGGAGACGGAACACCGCGGCATCGTCGCTTATCCGATACATATCAAGATCGACACCGGCATGCACCGCCTGGGTTTCCAGCCGCAGGAGATCCCGCAACTGGTCGGACGACTGAACGCGCAGAGCGGGGTCAAGGCCCGTTCCGTCTTTTCCCATCTGGCAGGGAGCGATTCCCCCGCGTTCGACGATTTCACGCAACTGCAATTGGAAAAGTTTGAAGAATCCTCGGCCGCCTTGGAAAACGGATTGGGGCATCCCGTCATCAAGCATATCCTGAACACGGCAGGAATCGAACGGTTCCCGCAATGGCAAATGGACATGGTGCGCCTGGGCATCGGGTTGTATGGCGTCAGCGCGTCGGGAGCGGGCGGATTGAGGACCGTCAGCAAACTCAAGACCACCATCTTGCAGATACAGCACGTGCCTGCGGGCGATTCCATCGGGTATGGCCGCCAAAGCTACGTGAAGAGGGATTCGCGGATTGCCGTCATTCCTATCGGGTATGCCGACGGGCTGGATCGCCATTTCAGCAACGGGCATGGGGAAGTGGTCATCCGGGGCAAGCGCTGCCCGATCATCGGCAATATCTGTATGGATGCCTGCATGGTGGATGTCACGGATTTGGAGGCCCGGGAAGGCGACAGCGTCATTGTCTTCGGAGATGAACTGCCTGTGTCCGAACTGTCAGACCGGCTGAAGACAATTCCATACGAAGTCCTCACCTCGGTTTCTCCCCGCGTGAAACGGGTTTATTATTGGGAGTAAGGGAAAAAGGGCATCCGGCAAAGGCAT
>CAYRFT010000147.1:0-5115 GCA_964423585.1 uncultured Parabacteroides sp.
CGCCTCAAAGCACCGTTTGACGGATTCGTTTTTTTTGCTTACCTTTCGGCGTTTTAAGGAGGGTATATGCAAGGGGCTTCATTTTGGGGTATATTATTCAGTACTATATTTATCCTGTTGTATTCGATAACGATTATCAGCCTGACAGTGGTCATCATAGCGGAAAACAGAAATCCGTTGAAGACGATTCCCTGGGTCGTCGTCTTGCTGCTGGCACCGGGCATCGGGCTCCTGTTTTACTTCTTTTTCGGGCAAGACAACCGCAAGCAGCGGATCACCTCGCGCAAAACCTACAAGCGAATCATCAGGCAGCCGCGGACAGGGAAGAATCCTCGTGATGCCTGCTCTGTCCCGGAGCAATACAAGGGGCTGGCCAAGCTGTTGAACCGTTCCCGTACCTCCCCGTTGCTGTATGGGAGCGATATCCGGGTTTTCACCAACGGCAAAGACAAGTTCCGGGCCTTGTTTGATGATATCCGCCGTGCCAGGCATCACATCCACGTCCAATACTACATTTTCAATGACGATGAAATCGGCCGACAGTTAAGGGACTTGCTGGTCCAAAAGGTCCACGAGGGCGTTGAAGTGCGTGTCCTTTACGATGACGTAGGCAGTTGGAAGGCAAAGAACAGATTCTTCCGCGAGATGAAGAAAGAAGGCATCGAAGTATATGCTTTCCTGAAAGTCGTATTCCCCGTGCTAACGAGCAAGGTCAATTACCGTAACCATCGCAAGGTGGTCGTCATCGACGGGGAAGTCGGATACATGGGCGGCATGAATGTTGCCGACCGGTATGTGAAAGGCGTGTCGTGGGGCATTTGGCACGACCTGCATTTCCGGATCGAAGGGAGAGGCGTGCAAAGCCTCCAGACGGCTTTCCTGCTGGATTGGTATGTGGCCGGCAAACAGATTATTACGGACAAGCGTTATTTCCCGGAGTCGAAGGTTTTCTCTGACAATGTCATGCAGGTCATCACAAGCGGCCCTGTCGGCCCGTGGCGCATATTGGCCCAGGCGGAGATTTATCTGATAGCCAATGCCCGGAAATACATATACATCCAAACGCCCTACTTCTTGCCGACGGAAGGGTTGAACCAGGCTTTGCAGATAGCAGCCCGCAGCGGGGTGGATGTCCGTATCATGATACCGGAGCATTCGGATACGCGGATGGCTCACTTGGCAACCCGCTCTTTCTTGGCCGAGATGATACGCGCTGGTGTCAAGGTTTACTTTTACCAGGCAGGCTTCCTTCACTCCAAACTGATCGTGAGCGACGATGCGGTGGCATGTATCGGTTCTGCCAACATGGATTTCCGGAGCCTGGAACACAATTTCGAAATCAATGCCTTCGTTTACCAATGCGAATTCGTCATGGAAATGCGGCGGATATTCATGCACGACATCGAGCAAAGCCTGCATGTCACGCCCTCCGTTTGGTTGAAACGGCCTTTGCGTAAACGCTTTTCCGAATCTTTCATGCGGCTTTTCTCGCCGTTGTTGTAATCGGGACTTTCCCTCGGGGCAGGGGAAGCATCATTCTTCTTTGCAGAAAATACTGAAATTGACCGAGCCATACACGCGGTGCTGCTCGAAGTACGGAAGCCGTGAGAAATCATGGTTCGCCGGATGTTCCATGACGAAGATGCCGCCCGGACGTAACAAATCGCGTTCAAGGACACAGGTTGGCACTTCCGGCAATTCCTTTAAGGTGTATGGCGGGTCGGCGAATATGAAGTCAAAACTTTTCGGCGTTGCCGCATGGAGAAAGCGGAATACATCTCCGCGGATTAAATTGAGCCCGTCGGTCTTCAGCTCTTTCCCCACCTTGGCAATAAAAGATGCATGCGCACTGTTCTTCTCTACGGAAGTAACTTGGCGGCAACCTCTGGAGAGCAATTCGAACGAGATGCTGCCTGTCCCCGCAAAGAGGTCGAGGGCATCCAGACCTTCAAAGTCAATCAGGTTCGACAATACATTGAACAAGTTCTCCTTGGCAAAGTCAGTTGTCGGACGGGCACCAAACGACGAAGGCACATCAAAACGGCGTCTGCCATATATCCCGCTTATGATTCGCATAACGATAAAGCTATCAAGTCAAGAGGAGCACGAAGGATTTCCGGACCCATTAAATATGATTCAGTGGGGTAATCAAGCATATCGACGTGCCGGATATAGGCGGCCAATGCCATTCTCAGCTCTTTTGTCCTCTGGGTTTCTCCTGAAAGATACAGCAGGTCTTCCTGCACGTCGAGCTGCTGTTGTTTCCATATATATAATGTATAGTAAAGAATCTCTTTGCATTCTGTTGCCTGGAAATAATTGGTGAACGACAATTGCCCTTGTTTGTAGCAGGCTATCGTCAAGCGATCGCCGGTCAGCGAAAGGAACATCACTTGGGATGTCATCGCGAGGCTTCTCTGTTTCCAGAAAGCGAATACGGCACTTTGCGAATGCACGAAGACCGGGTTGACCAAGGAACGTGTACAAAAGGAGTACACTTCCGGCATCATGCTGAAAAGGCACACTTGGCCGTCTTCTTCCAATGTTTGATATAGGACCTGCCTTCCGGCGGAAGACCCGAATGTGAACGCATACAGTTCGTCTGCCTTTTTCTCCACGAAAAGGGGAAGAGGCACCAACGTATAATCAGCATGAGCCTGCACGACATAAAAGCGCTTGAATGCACACGACAGGAAATCGCGCGTAAAGAAGAAATCCTCTACCAGCTTCATGTACGAATCATGCGGATTTCTTTTTTCTTCTTGAATAAAGAAACTTCCTTTGACATGAGGATTGTATCCGGAAAAAGAAAGTCCATCCGGCATAAGCCGGATGGACACTATATAATTCTCAGACCCTTTCGACAAAAACTCCGGAATCAGAATCGCCATAGAAACATAACTGATTATTCCCAATTGCCTGCGTTGTTGTTGATCTCTTCCAAAGAACCGACACGCAATCCCGGATACTTGCTCTGCTTGACAGCTTTGTCTTTCAAGTTGTATTCCAATTGGGGATCCATTCCGCGCAAATAAGAATCAAACGGGACTTCACAAACGAACACCTTGATTTCGTATCCCGAACCGGACTTCAGGGTTGCCGTATCCATGTGGAATTCGATCTTGTCACCCGGGACACCCGGCACGTAACGCATGCCGTCAACGTCATAATCTTTTCCCAGCAACGTATCTTTCGCCAGAACCCAGGCGGTATCACGCTTGAAATTCGTCAAGCCTTCTTTTTCCACTTCGTTCCACTTGCCGGTCTTCTTTGCTTTTTCAATCAATGCAACAGCTTTCTTTTCAGTCATGCCTTTTTCCAACTGTTCATCTGTCAAGACACCTTCCTTTATGACAAGAGGCAATTTCGCCGTTTTCAGGAAATTGCACAAGTCATCGAAGTTCGCTGCATGTGTTTTATACACATTCTTATACTCGATCTGAGCTTTACGGATTTCGATCAATCTCTCGATAATAGCTTTTTCACGCAAATCTTTTTCCGCGTTAAACTCGATCGGACCTGTGATACTCTTGTAACACATGTAAGCCAGCACTACTACTGCGGCTACCAATAAAATCTTCAATGCAACTTTCATGGTTATGTAATTTTTTTGTATTTATTTCGTTCGGCAAATTTAAAAAAGAATATTTAATACGCTACCTTTATCGCGAAAATTATTACGATAAAATGATAAATAGTTTCTTAAAAAGGCAATTCAGCCATAATTTCCCGTATAATCCGACCCCTGACCAGCGTGCCGCGCTCGAAACGATTGCCGACTTCCTCCTTTCTGCAGAGCCGAATCCTTTGTTGCTCTTGAAAGGATACGCCGGGACAGGCAAGACCTCGTTGATAGGCGCTTTGGTGAAAACCTTGAATGAGCTGGAGCAAAAGACCATGTTGCTTGCACCCACCGGCCGCGCCGCCAAAGTATTCTCCAACTATGCCGGGCAGAAAGCCTATACCATCCACAAACGGATCTACCGGCAAAAAGCATTCTCCAATGAGCCGGTCGGGTTCCTCCTCGCGCCAAATCTCCACAAAGATACGATTTTTATCGTAGATGAAGCATCCATGATAACAAATGATGGAGGAGATTCATATATTTTCGGTTCCGGGCACCTTTTGGATGATTTGATTCACTTCGTTTATTCGGGAGAAAACTGCCGGATGATCCTGATGGGCGACGAGGCACAGCTCCCGCCGGTGATGCAGACTGAAAGCCCGGCCATGAATCCGGCTTTGCTGCGGGGATACAACCTGGAGGTCTCGACAGCCGTGATGACACAAGTGGTGCGCCAGCAGGAAGATTCAGGCATCTTGATGAACGCGACCCGCCTGCGGGAAGCCTTGCGGAACGGCCAGGTGGAAATATTCCCCAAATTGAGGTTGGACGGCTTTCAGGATTTCAGGCGGGTGGGCGGGGAGGACCTGATTGAAGAGGTCGGTTCGGCCTACAGCCGTTGGGGCATGGAAGAAACGATGGTCATCACGCGCTCGAACAAAAGGGCCGTCATTTTCAATAACGGAATAAGGAACAGGGTCCTGTTCCGGGAAGAAGAGTTATCGCCGGGCGACCGACTGATGGTCTCGAAGAACAATTACTTCTGGACCGCCGGCATGAAGGAGATGGACTTCATCGCCAACGGCGAGATTGTGGAGATGACGAGGGTCCGGCGCACGTATGAGATGTACGGCTTCCGCTTTGCCGACGTGCTGGTCCGTTTTCAAGACTACGACCTGGAATTAGAGGCCAAAATCCTTTTGGACACGCTGCAAAGCGAAACGCCCGCCCTCTCCCGCGAGATGAACGACAAACTCTTTCATGCCGTACTGGAAGATTATGCCGACATTCCGACCAAGGCAGGGAAAATGAAGAAGATGAAAGTCGACCCGCATTACAACGTGCTGCAAGTGAAGTACGCTTATGCCGTCACCTGCCACAAGGCGCAAGGCGGGCAATGGAAATCGGTGTTCCTGGATATCGGCTACATGACCGCGGATATGCTGGGCGAGGATTTTTACCGCTGGTTGTACACGGCCATCACCCGCGCGACCGAACGCCTATATATAATCAATTTGCCGGAAAACTTCATGGAATAGCCTGCGGGCAAA
>CAYRFT010000148.1:0-5085 GCA_964423585.1 uncultured Parabacteroides sp.
CCGTCTATTCGATTGTCAGCGTCAGGCCCTTCAAATCCTTGTCGGCCGACGAGGAGCCGTAGAGAATCCGGTATTTCCCGGGGCGGACTTCCATCGCCTGCGTTTCGTCGTTGAAAGACCGGAAGGCTTCGGGCGTCAATTCGATGCTGACGGCCTGTGTCTCCCCGGCGGCGACGCGCACGCGCTTGAACCCTTGCAGGCTCTTCAGCGGCCCCTTGGGGTCGTTGGGATTCTTCACGTAGATCTGGGCGACTTCGTCCCCGTCCCGCTTGCCCGTGTTTTGGATGTCGAAGCTGACGGTCAGGTTTTCGTCCGCCTTGATCTTTTCCTTTGACAAACGGGCGTTCTTGTAGGCGAAAGAAGTGTAGCTCAGCCCGTACCCGAAGGGATAAAGCGGGGCCTCCGTCATGTACCGGTACGTGCGCCCTTGCATGTCGTAGTCTTCAAAGCCGGGCAACTGCGCGACGGACTTGTAGAACGTGACCGGGAGCCGCCCTGCCGGGTTGTAGTCGCCGAACAGGATGTCGGCCACGGCGGTGCCTGCTTCCTGCCCGCCGTACCAGGCGTTGAGGATGGCGTCGAGGTTCTCGTCTTCCCAATTCAAGGCCAGCGCGCTCCCCGTGCAGACGACGCAGACGACGGGCTTCCCGGTCGCCTTCAGGGCTTTGGCCATTTCCCGCTGGACGGCAGGCAGTTCGATGTCCAGGCGGTCTCCTTTCTTGAATCCCGCCGCATCGACGGGCATTTCCTCCCCTTCGAGCCGGGGCGATATTCCCCCGACGAAGATGATCACGTCGGCATCCTTGGCCTCGTCGGCTGCCGCCTGGAAATCCACCGGCGTGCGGACCGCCACGGAGAAGTTCAGGTCGGCCGCCCCTTTCGCCTGCATGTATTCGATCTTGATCGGGTACTTTTTCCCTTCTTCGGCTTTCAGGACGTATTTCTTCGTGCTGCCGTATTCGTTGGTCCAGCTCTCGGCGACTTTTTCCTCCCCTATGAAGAGGCGGAAACCGTCGTTCCCGGAAATGGTGAACTCGACATCTCCGCTCAGGGGCGAAACAAATTCGCCGGTGAAGCGCGCCGAGAAGTCCGTCAGGTTGACGCGGGGCGCGAACTGCGTGTTCCCTCCTGTCGTGTAATGCAGTTCTTTCGCCAGCCCGGAATAAACCGGTTCCCCTTCAAACTCCGTGTTGTTGAAGAACTCGGATTTCAGCCCGTCCCCCTTTTCGGAGGTGACGTGTTGCCCCATGTCTTTCAACAGGAAGTTGTCGGTGTGGTTGCACCCGGGTATGTAAACCACTTCCGTTTCGGGCACTTTGGCGCGGATGCCGTCCAAAATCGTCACGGTGTGCGAAGGGAAGCCGTTGTAGTTGCCCCACAGCATGGTCGAATCGGCGGCGTTGGGTCCCACCACGGCTATTTTCTTCAGCCGTTTTCCCAAAGGCAGGATCTGGCCCTTGTTCTTGAGCAGGACCATGCTCTGGCGGGCCATGTCGAGCGCTTTGGCTATGTGCGCGGGACTTTCCACCACGTCATACGGTATTTGGGAGAACGGGACGCTGTCGTCAGGGTCGAACATGCCCAATTCCATGCGCGCCCTGAACAGGCGGCGGAGCGGGACATCCAAATCCGATTCTTTGATCTTCCCGTCTTGGATTGCCTTCAGCAACGCGCGGTAGCTGCCGCCGCATTCCAAATCAGTGCCGCTCAGGACGGCATCGACCGAGGCCGTTTCCGCGTCGGGATGCGTTTCGTGGCGTGGCGTATTCTCGTCCTTTTGCCAGAAATCGTCGATGGCCCCGCAGTCTGACAAGATGATTCCGTCGTACCCCCATGTGTTCCGGAGGATATCTGTCAATAATTTGTCATTGCTGCAGCAAGGAGTCCCATCGAGGCGGTTGTAGGCGCACATGATTTCCTGCACGCGGGCTTCCCTGACCAGAGCTTCAAAAGCGGGGAGGTAGGTCGTCCACAAATCGCGCGGGGAGACTTCCGCATCGTATTCATGCCGGTTCCATTCGGGGCCGCTATGCACGGCGTAGTGCTTGGCGCAGGCATGCGCCTTGAAGTATTTCGGGTCGTTCCCTTGCAGCCCCTTCACCACGGCGACGCCCATGCGTGAAGTCAGGTACGGGTCTTCGCCATACGTTTCCATCCCTCGTCCCCAGCGCGGGTCCCGGAAGATGTTGATGTTCGGTGTCCAGAAGGTCAGCCCTTTGTATCTGTCGTATTCTTTGTCTTTCTGGTAGCGGTGGTATTTGGCCCGGGCCTCGTCGCTGACGATGTTGAAAGTCTCATATACATCCCCGTCGTTGAAAGTCGCGGCCAACGCGATTGCTTGCGGGAAGACGGTGGCTTTTCCCGCGCGGGCCACGCCGTGCAAGGCTTCGTTCCACCAGTCGTATGGAGGAATGCCCAGCCGTTCGATGGCCGGAGTCTGGTTCATCATCTGTCCTACTTTTTCTTCCGGGGTCAGCCGGTTCAGCAAATCGTCCACACGTTCCTCTATCGGCAGGCCGGGATTTTGGAACGGGTAATCCTGCTTCTTTTCCGAGCAGGAGGTTACGGCAAGCACTGCCACGGCCGTAAAGGCCAAGGGTTTTATTTTCATGTCATGATATGTTTGTAAGGAACAATCAAAAGGTGGGACAAAAGACTTGCCCCACCTTCCTCTTTCTTCTCGGTCAAATGACGCCTAATCCTTTGCCCACCTTGATGAAGGCGGCGATTGCTTTGTCTATATGGACTTTTTCGTGACCGGCCGACAATTGCACGCGGATGCGGGCCTGGCCTTTCGGGACGACGGGATAATAGAAACCTGTCACATAAATGCCTTCTTCCTGCATTTGGGCGGCGAAGTCTTGCGACAACTTGGCATCATACAGCATGACTGCGCAGATGGCCGATTGCGTCGGTTTGATGTCGAAACCCGCAGCCATCATTTTGTCGCGGAAGTAAGCGACATTCTCCATTAACTTGGCATGCAATGCGTCGCTTTCCTTCAGCATCCTGAACATTTCCAAGCTCGCGCCGACGATGGCCGGGGCCACCGAGTTGGAGAACAAATAAGGACGGGAACGCTGGCGGAGCATGTCAATGATTTCTTTCCTCCCGGTAGTGAAACCGCCCATCGCGCCTCCGAAGGATTTCCCCAACGTCCCGGTGAATACGTCGATGCGCCCGTAGCAATCGAACTGTTCGGCAACGCCGTGGCCGGTCGGCCCGACTACTCCGGCCGAGTGGGATTCGTCAACCATGACCAACGCATCGTATTTTTCTGCCAGCTCGCAGATCTTGTCCATGGGCGCCACGTTCCCGTCCATCGAGAATACGCCGTCCGTCGCGATGATGCGGTGCCGTTGCGCTTGCGCCATTTGCAGGCAGCGTTCCAGGTCCGCCATGTCGGCATTGGCATAACGGTAACGTTTCGCTTTGCACAAACGGACGCCGTCAATGATGGAAGCATGGTTCAACGCATCTGAAATGATGGCGTCTTCTTCCGTGAACAGAGGTTCGAACAGTCCGCCGTTTGCATCAAAGCAAGCCGCATACAAGATGGTGTCTTCCGTTTTGAAGTAATCGGAGACGGCCGCCTCCAATTGCTTGTGCAGGTCCTGGGTGCCGCAAATGAAACGGACAGAAGACATGCCGAATCCATGAGTGTCCATGGCAGCCTTGGCTGCTTCGATCAGGCGTTTGTTGTCAGAAAGCCCCAGATAGTTGTTCGCGCAAAAGTTCAAGACATCGCTCCCTGCATTGACCTTGATGTCGGCACGCTGCGGGGTCGTGATGATCCTTTCATTCTTGTACAAGCCGGCTGCTTGGATGTTAGCCAGTTCTTCAGCTAAGAATTCTTTAAATTTTCCGTACATGTTAGTATATATTTAATGGTTCTTGATTATTAAGGTACTCTGCAATGAAACATACATTTATTTTGTTTGAATCTTGCGGGAAAAGTCCGGTTTCCCGGCCAAGCGAAACAAAGTTCTCACTTTTTTTTGAGAAACCGGTGAAAAAACAGGAAAATCATGTGAAAGCAATATTTATTCTTATACCTTTGCCCGCGGAAAAACTTAAATCTTGTATGAAATGAAGAATATATTGATTATTGGTTCGACCGGGCAAATCGGTTCTGAACTGGCCATGAAGTTGAGAGGCATTTATGGCGGGGCAAATGTAGTCGCAGGATATATTCCGGGCGCGGAGCCGAAGGGCGAATTGTTGGAGTCGGGCCCTTCTGCCTTGGTTGACGTTACCGATGGACGGCAGATTGCGGAAACCGTTTCTCGCTATCAGGTTGACACGATATATAATTTGGCGGCACTGTTGTCTGCCGTGGCGGAAGCCAGGCCCCAACTGGCATGGAAGATCGGCATGGGCGGGTTGTTCAATGTTTTGGAAGTTGCCCGCGAGAAGCACAGCGCCGTGTTTACTCCCAGTTCAATCGGCGTCTTCGGCAATGATACCCCGAAGGACAAGACTCCCCAGGACACGATTCGTAATCCGAAAACCATATATGGCGTGACGAAAGTGTCCGGAGAGCTGTTGAGCGATTATTATAACATCCGTTTTGGCGTGGATACACGTTCTGTGCGTTTCCCGGGCCTGATTTCGTATGTGACGCCTCCGGGTGGCGGGACGACCGATTATGCCGTTGACATTTATTATTCCGCCGTGAGAGGCGAGACATTCAAGTGCCCGATTGCCGCCGGGACGTTCATGGACATGATGTACATGCCGGATGGCTTGCGTGCCGCCATTGAAATCATGGAAGCCGATGCGGCAAAGCTCGTGCATCGCAATTCATTCAATATCGCCTCCATGAGTTTTGACCCGGAAATCATCCGTGGCAGCATCCTGAAATACTTGCCGGGTTTCAAGATGGAGTATGCTGTTGACCCGTTGCGTCAATCCATTGCGGAATCGTGGCCTAACTCTTTGGACGATACGTGTGCCCGCGAAGAATGGGGCTGGAAGCCCGAATATGATTTGGATACCATGACTCGCGATATGCTGGCCAAGTTGAAAGGTCGTTTGGCCGGCGCCAAGTAAGTATCCCCCTTAGATTCTTTTTCGTGTCCTATA
>CAYRFT010000149.1:0-5023 GCA_964423585.1 uncultured Parabacteroides sp.
ATTTTCCTGAGTGCCATTACCTGTTCCGTTTGATGAGTTTCCTGCCAAAGGCTATGCAGCAATTGAGGCCGTCGCAAAGGAGGAAACGGCGGCGCGACAGCAAAGAGGCGGACAGCCTGCGGAACCAGCTGCCTTTCTTGTAGTAGGCGGCGAGGAAGCCGCCCTCCTGCTCCGCCAGGCTTTCCAAGATGCCGAGCCTCTCGGCCCGCGGCTTGCGCGTCCGGCTTTGGTACATGGAACCTATCGTGCGGCGGACCAGATATTCCGAAATCACGTTGTACGTCTTGAGCAAGGCGTCCTGCGGCATGGCGAAGCGGGCCTTCAGCTCTTCCACCCGCTCCCGGTAGGCCCGGAAACAGGCGTATTCGGATTCAAAAGAGTTTATCCTCTGCGAGAGGGCGGCGGGGCTGCTGCCGAGGAAATAATTGTAGTTGCAGCCCGCCATCATCCGCACGGCATCGACGTGGCAGAGGTAGGACAGCATGAAGATGGCATCCTCGGCGTAGTGGATCTGCTCCATGAAACGTATGCCGTGCCGCCTGACGAGCTCCGCGTTGTACAATTTGCCAAAGGGGAAGCCGCACCGGTTGATCTGCCAGTCGCGGAACAGCAGGTAAATGTCGGAAGCGCGGTAGAGGTGGGTCTTGAACTCGCGGACGAAAGGCCGCCCCTTCGGCGGGATCATCCGGTAGCCCTGCATGACAAGCAGATTCTTCCCGCTGCCGGTCCCCATGAAGAGGTGCGACAGGTAATTCCTCCCGGCCCAGTCGTCGGCATCGACGAAGCAGATCCATTCGCCCCGCACTTGGTCGAGCCCCGCGTTCCGTGCCGAGCCGACGCCGCCGTTCGGCTTGTGCGTCACCCGGAAGCGGGAATCCTTTTCCGCAAACGAGTCGCAAATTTCCCCCGAGCCGTCGGTGCTGCCGTCGTCTATCACCAAGGCTTCAAAGTCGCGGAACGTCTGCCGCCGCAGGCTCTCCAGGCAGTTCTTCAGGCAGGCCTCCGCGTTGTAAACAGGAATGATAACAGATATCTTGGTCATGGCGTTTCATTTATTTTTGTTGAAATTCGCACAAAGTTATGCTTTTTCGGGCAATATGAAAGGCATAATTCGTATCTTTAGCCGTTCTTCAAACACAAAAGCACAAGCTATCCGTATATGCGACAGGAAATGACAGGGGGCAAGGGGACAATCGCCAGGAACACGATGCTTCTTTACGTGAGGATGCTCTTCATGATGCTCGTGTCGCTATATACCTCGCGTGTCGTGCTCAAAGTCTTGGGTGTCGAGGATTTCGGGTTGTACAACGTCGTCGGCGGGGTCGTGGCGATGTTCTCGTTGGTCACCGGCTCTCTCTCCTCCTCCATCAGCCGTTTCCTGACGTTCTGGCTGGGCAAGGGCGACAAGGAGCAACTGAGGAAGATATTCTCCACGGCCATCAACATACAACTGTGCCTCGCCTTGCTCATACTCATCTTGTCGGAGGCGGCCGGTGTCTGGTTCCTGAACACGCGGATGACCATCCCCGAAGGGAGATTGGCGGCCGCGAACTGGGTGTTCCAATGTTCTGTCCTGACTTTCCTGGTCAACCTGGTAAGCCTGCCGTACAACGCGCTGATCATCGCCTACGAGCGGATGAACGTATTCGCCTATATCAGCATCCTGGAGGCCTCCTTGAAGCTGGCGGCCGTCTTCCTGCTGGCCTCCGCGCCCTCTGACAAGTTGGTGGCATACGCCGGCCTGCTCTTGGGTGTCTCCGTCGTGATACGGTTGGTTTACGGCATCTACTGCCGGAGGAACATCCCGGAATGCAGGTACGTGCGCATCTACGACAAGGCCCTGCTGGGCAGCATGGTCAAGTTCGCGGGCTGGAACACCATCGGCGTGGCTTCCGCCGTCCTCAAAGATCAGGGCGTGAACATCGTCATCAACCTGTTCTGCGGACCGGCCGTGAATGCGGCGAGGGCCATCTCGGTACAGGTGAACACGGCGGCCGGGGCGTTCGTCTCCAATTTCATGACGGCCCTGAACCCGCAGATAACCAAATCGTATGCCGCCAAGGATTTCCCGTACATGAAGGCGTTGATACACCAGGGCACGCGCTTCTCCTTCTACATGCTGCTGCTATTGTCTGTCCCCATCCTGATAGAAACGGAAACCGTCCTCTCCCTCTGGCTGACGGTCGTGCCGGCGCACACGGTCCTTTTCGTGCGGCTCATCCTCGTCCTTGCCATGTGCGATTCGCTGTCGGGCACCCTCATCACGACCATGCTGGCTACCGGGAACATCCGCAACTACCAGATTGTCGTCGGCGGGCTGCAACTGCTCAACTTCCCGCTGTCGTACTTGGCGTTGAAGGCGGGGCTGCCCCCGGAAAGCACGATGATGATCGCCATCGCGCTCTCGGCGGCCAGCCTGTTCGTCCGTCTGCTTTTCCTGCGGAGGATGGCGGGCCTCCCGATGGGGCATTACCTGAAGGCGGTCGTGGGGAACGTGTGCGTGGTCGCGGCGTGTTCGTTCCTGCTGCCGCTCCTCGCCTCCCGTTGCATGGCTCCCGGATGGGGCCGCCTCCTGCTGACCTGCGCCGTGGCTTCGGCGAGCACGTCGATTGCCGTGTATTGGATAGGATGCTCGCGGGCCGAGCGGGTTGTCATCAAGGAGAAGATTATCGACATCAAACGCAAATTCCTATGATTAGAATCCGAGACAAAAAAGACTGCTGCGGGTGCACGGCCTGCGCGAGCGTGTGCCCGCAAGGGGCCATCCGCATGCAAGCGGACGAAACGGGCTTCAAATACCCGCAAACCGATGCCGGCAAATGCGTCGGATGCGGGCTGTGCGAAAAGATATGCGCGTTCAACGACGGGTACGATGTCCGTTCCAATCTCCCGGAACCGCTCGTTTATGCCGTCCGCCACAAAGACCCCGGCGAAATCAGGACGAGCCGGAGCGGCGCGATGTTCACCGCCCTCTCCGATTGCCTGTTTGAACAAAAGGGCATCGTCTATGGTGTCGGATATGCAGGCCGCTTCAGGGCCGTCCACAAGAGAATCACGAACAGGGAGGATGGCAGGGAACTGAAGGGCTCGAAATACGTGCAGAGCGACTTGGACGGGATATTCAACGCCGTGAAGAAAGATTTGGCCGACGGCTTCCCGGTCCTGTTCTCCGGCACGCCCTGCCAGACGGCGGGGCTGCGTTCCTTCATTGGCGAAAAGCGGATGCAAAACCTGTACGTGTGCGACATCGTCTGCCACGGCGCGCCCAGCCCGACGCTCTGGGCGGATTATTTAGATTACATGGAAAGGAAAGAGCGGAAGAAGATCACGGCCGTGGATTTCCGCGACAAGGAAATGGGATGGACGGCGCATTTCGAGTCGTTCGTCTTCGAGGGAGGGAAGAAAACCATCACCCGCACCTACACCGACTTGTTCTACAAGCATCTCATGTTCCGTCCTTCCTGCGCCGCCTGCAAATACTGCAACACGAGGCGGCCGTCCGACATCACGATTGCCGACTTCTGGGGATGGGAGAAGGCCGTCCCCGGATTCAACGACGACGACATGGGCTGCTCGCTGGTCCTCGTCAACACGCCCAAGGGGGAGCGTCTTTTCCGCCAGGTCCTGCCCGGAATACACGCGATGCCGTCCGACCTCGCGCATGCCATGCAGCCGAATCTAAGGCAGCCGTCCGTGTTCTCGCCCAAGTACCGGCGTTTCTGGGAGGACTACCGCCGGAAAGGCTTCCGTTTCGTCGTGCGGAAGTACGGCGACCAGGGCATCTGCTACCCGGCATTCCGGTTTATGGGAAAAATCAAGCGCACCATCAAAAACTTCCTCAAATGAAGATCGGCATACTGACATTCCACTGCGCCCACAACTACGGGGCTGTCTTGCAGGCCTACGCCTTGCAGGAATACCTGCGCGCCAAGGGGCATGAAGCCCGCATCATCGACTACCGCCCCCAATCTTTGGTGTCTTTTTACAAACCGTTCGACATCCGCTGCTGCCTGTCGCCGAAAACGTTTATATCCAAGTCGCTGCTGCTCCCCTTGTCCATGAAACGGGCGGCCGGCTTCGAACGTTTCATCCGCACAAGGCTCCGCCCGGACCCGCTCCCCCTGGAGGATGCCCGGAACGGCTATGACGTGTTCGTTTTCGGCAGCGACCAGATCTGGAACCCGGACCTGTTGAAAGGATTCGACAAGGTTTATTTCGGGGACTTCAAGGCGGCCGGAGGGAGGAGGCTCGTCGCGTATGCGGCCAGCATGGGCAAGACGGAGTTGATGCCGCCGGAGAAAGAGTTCCTCGCAAAAGCGATGCGCCCGTTCCACGCCGTCAGCGTCCGGGAGGAGTCCCTGCAACGGCTGCTGTCTTCCCTGTCCGGCAAGCCGGTAGCCGTCACGGCCGACCCCACGCTGCTGCTGGACCGTCCGCAGTGGGACAGGCTGGCGGCTCTTCCGTCGCCGCGCCGCAAGCCGTATGTGCTCGTTTACCAGGTGGTGGCGCACCCGAATGCCCTCCGCATCGCAAACCGCATCGCGCGGCAGGCGGGCGGAGAAGTCGTCGAGCTGAAAGCCCGGCTGAGCCTGCTGCACCGCTCGCCCTACCAGTGCATATCGCCCGAAGAATTCGTCGGATACTTCAAACATGCGGCGTGTGTCGTCACCACTTCCTTCCACGGGACGGCGTTTTCCGTCATTTTCCGGAGGCCGTTCTGCACGGTGAGGTTAGGTACGCATACCGACGTGCGCTCGGAGGCCTTGCTCGGCAGGCTCGGCTTGGAGGACAGGCTGCTTGACAAGGACGCCCTCCCCGGCCGCGTCTTGGAAGAGCCTATCGACTGGGCATCGGTGGACGAACGGCTGCAGGAGATGCGCGGCACGTCGGAAGCCTTCCTGAGAAACGCCTTGCGGGTCGAATCAAAGCCCGCCGGCAACCTGCGCCCCGCCTCCCTCCTGCCGTAAACGGGCGGCGGCGGCATGTCCCGAGGGGCGGGGCAAGCAAAATCCATGCGTAAACG
>CAYRFT010000150.1:0-5008 GCA_964423585.1 uncultured Parabacteroides sp.
TTTCCGCCTTTGCTGTCTTGCCGCTGAAGAAAATCTCTATGAAAACAAAAAGTCTGAAACACTCCGCCATCCGCCCTTTTTTATTTCACTTTTTTACACATTTGAAAATTCCCTACTCTCGATAATTATAAGTACTTTTGTTTGCTTGATTATAGAAAGATTTAACTGATTAAAACGTGATGACTCATGAGTGAAGAAATTAGGAATACCTCTTCAGACTATTCTGCAGACAGTATTCAAGTGCTTGAAGGGTTGGAAGCCGTGCGCAAAAGACCGGCGATGTATATTGGCGATATTAGCGAGAAAGGCCTTCACCATTTAGTGAACGAAGTGGTTGACAACTCGATTGACGAGGCTCTTGCCGGTTATTGTTCCTACATCGATGTGGTGATTAATGAAGACAATTCCATTGTCGTGACGGACGACGGGCGCGGCATCCCGGTCGATATTCATGAGAAAGAGGGGAAATCGGCGCTGGAAGTCGTTTTGACGGTGCTCCATGCCGGAGGGAAATTCGACAAAGGGACTTATAAGGTCTCGGGAGGCCTGCATGGCGTGGGCGTCTCGTGCGTGAATGCCCTTTCGACCTACCTGAAGGCGGAAGTCCGCCGGAACGGGCATATCTACATGCAAGAGTTCTCCCGCGGCAAGCCGTTGCACGACGTGCAGATGGTATGCGACACCGATACGACAGGGACGACCATTACATTCAAGCCGGACGACAGTATTTTCACGGTCACGGAATACAAATATGATATTTTGGCCACACGCCTGCGCGAGCTGGCATTCCTGAATGCCGGCATTACCTTGCGCCTGACCGACAAAAGGACCAAGAAGGAGAATGGCGCCTACAAGTCGGAGACATTCCATTCAAACGAGGGGCTGAAAGAGTTCGTGCGATACATCGACCGCTCGAAAGAGAGGCTGATACCGGATGTGATCCATATCGTGACGGAGAAGCAGGGCATTCCGGTGGAAGTGGCCATGACGTACAATTCTTCGTACAACGAAAGCGTCTTCTCGTATGTCAATGATATCAACACGATCGAGGGAGGCACGCATGTGGCAGGCTTCCGCCGCGGCCTGACGCGGACCCTGAAGAAATATGCCGAGGATTCCAAATTGCTGGAAAAGGCAAAAGTGGAAATCCAAGGCGATGACTTCCGCGAAGGCCTGACCGCCATAATCTCCATCAAGGTGACGGAACCCCAGTTTGAAGGACAGACCAAGACGAAGCTGGGGAACTCGGAAGTGACCGGGGCTGTCGATCAGGCGGTAGGCGAAGCGTTGGGCTATTACCTGGAGGAACATCCGAAAGAAGCCAAGATCATCGTGGAGAAAGTGGTCCTGGCGGCCTCGGCCCGTCAAGCCGCCCGGAAGGCGCGCGAACAAGTATTGCGCAAATCGCCGCTGGCCGGTGGCGGACTTCCCGGAAAGCTGGCCGATTGCCAGTCGAAGGATGCTTCGTTGTGCGAGTTGTTCCTGGTCGAGGGGGATTCGGCCGGCGGGACGGCAAAACAGGGACGGAACAGCAAGTTCCAGGCTATTCTTCCGTTGCGCGGGAAAATCCTGAATGTGGAAAAAGCGATGGACCACAAGGTATTCGAAAGCGAGGAGATCCAGAATATCTATCGGGCTATGGGTGTCACCATCGGTACGGAAGAAGACCCGAAGGCCTTGAACATGGACAAGCTGCGCTATCACAAAGTCATTATCATGACCGATGCCGACGTGGACGGAAGCCATATCGCCACGTTGATCTTGACTTTCTTCTTCCGCCGTATGCGCGCATTGATAGAGAATGGGTATGTGTATCTGGCCACGCCTCCGTTGTATTTATGCAAAAAAGGCAAGGTGGAAGAGTATTGCTGGACCGACCAGCAGCGCCAGGCTTTTATCTTGAGGTATGGCGGCGGCGATGAAAAGCAGATACAAACGCAGCGGTACAAAGGGTTGGGCGAAATGAGCGACCACCAGTTGTGGGAAACAACCATGAACCCGGAAAACCGGACGCTGAAGCAGATCACAATCGACAATGCGGCAGAAGCGGATCAGATCTTCTCCATGCTGATGGGCGAGGACGTGGATCCCCGTCGCGAGTTTATCGAGGAGAACGCAACGTATGCAAACATTGATGCGTAAAGGGAGTTGGTTTTTCAAGTCCTTGAGTTTTCAGGCAGGCCCGATGGCAGACTTGAAAACGGGCAAACCTTATTCTTTTCAATAACGACCAAAGAAGCGAACGAACGATGGATTCATCTTATCAACTGGCTTCCATGCTGAAAGAAGTCGATCAATACCGGTTGTTGGAATCGAGGCCTCGCATCGGCATATCGGCCAACCGTAAAGACGGGCAGATATGCCTGGCTGAAACCTATGTCCAGTCGGTTATCCAGGCAGGAGGCGCGCCTGTTGTCATTCCTGCCACGACCGACTTGTGCGTGCTGAGCACCGTGATACAAGAACTGGATGGAATCTTGATGAGCGGAGGCGGTGATATCAATCCGCTCTTCCTCAACGAAGAGCCAATCCCCGCTCTGCAAGACGTGGATACACTGCGTGACCGGTACGACCTGCTATTGATCCGCCTGGCTTCGAACCGCCAAATCCCGATGATGGGAATTTGCCGGGGACACCAGATGCTGAATGCCGCCTTCGGAGGCACGCTTTACCAGGACATTTATGCGCAAGGCGGAAAACCGGCCATCCGCCACAGCCAGAAGATGGCACGTGAAGAGCCTTCGCATACGGTCCGGCTGGAAGACGGCTGTGTCATCGCTGTCAATTCTTTCCACCACCAGGCGGTGAGAGGCCTGGCTCCGGAATTTGTGCAGACGGCCGTGGCTCCCGATGGAATCAATGAAGGCATGCGTCATCTGGAAAAATCCATCTTCAGCGTGCAATGGCATCCGGAAGCCATGGCGGTTCATGGCGATGAAGAAGCCCAAGCCCTCTTCAACCGTTTTGTCGAAGAGGCCCGTATTTTCCGGCAGGTGAAAGAAATGCACAAACGGATCATTACCCTCGATTCGCATGCCGACACCCCCATGCTCTTCCCGGGTCGTTTCAACATCGGGGTGAAACAAGGAGGGAAAGTGAATCTGCCTCTTTTGGAAGAGGGGCGGATAGATGCCGTCTTCATGGTGGCTTACATCCCGCAAGGCGCACGTGACGATGCTTCGCTGGCAAAGGCTACGGCTTATGCGGAAGAACGCTTGCGGGAAGTGATCCGCCAGGAACAGTTGAATCCGGAACGCATGGGCATTGCCCGCACACCCGATGATCTGTTCCTGCTGAAGCAGGCCGGCAAGAAAGCGATCTTCTTGGGAATCGAAAACGGTTACGCGCTGGGAAAAGACTTGGAAAACATACGAAGATTCCGGGATATGGGCGTCAGCTACATCACGCTGTGCCACAACGGGGATAATGACCTCTGCGACTCGGCACGCGGGAATGGCGAATGGAAAGGCTTGAGCCCGCTGGGCAGACAAGCCGTAGCCGAGATGAACCGTTCAGGCGTCATGGTGGATGTCTCCCATGCTGCCGAATCGACATTCTATGATGTCTTGGAGTGCAGCCGTTATCCGGTGGTCGCCACGCATTCGTCGGCGCGGGCATTGTGCGATCATCCGCGGAATCTGACCGATGACCAACTGAAGGCAATGGCGGAACAAGGAGGTGTCGTGCAGGTTTGCCTTTACAAAGGGTTCATCAACCAGGAAGCGGAGAAGGCCTCGCTGGGCGATGCCATCCGGCATATCAACCACATCGTCGATTTGGTGGGCGTGGACCATGTGGGAATCGGGTCAGACTTCGACGGCGACGGCGAGCTGATTGGTTGCCGGGCAAGCAACGAGCTGATAAACCTCACCACGCATCTCCTGAAAGAAGGATATTCGGAAGCGGATATCAAGCGGATATGGGGCGGCAATTTCCTCCGCGTCATGCGCAAGGTACAATCCGCAAGGCAGTAAAAGACAAAACAGGCAAGAGCACACCATGATTCGAATTCTTTATCTTTTGGCAGCGTCGGCCCTTTGGTCGTGCGGCAACAAAACGGCAGGAACGGAAGGCGGGCAGCCGTCGATCCGCCCGGCGGCGCAAACTTCTGCGAACACGCCGGTGTTTGATGCAGACAGCGCCTATCTGTTCGTGCAACGGCAGGTCGATTTCGGCCCGCGCGTACCCAACACTCCCGCCCACAAGCGATGCGGGGATTATCTGGCCGGCGAATTGAAGCGTTTCGGCGCGCAAGTCCATGAACAGGAGATGACGCTCGCCGCCTACGACGGGACGCCCTTGGAATCGAGGAACATCATCGGGACTTTCCATCCGGAAAGCGAAAGGCGCATCCTGCTGTTTGCCCATTGGGACACGCGGCCCTACTCGGACGAAGACCCGGATAAAGAGAACCTCCGCAAGCCGATTGACGGGGCCGATGACGGGGCGAGCGGCGTCGGTGTCTTGCTTGAAATTGCCCGCCTGTTGCAACAGGAAACGCCGGCCGCGGGCGTTGACATCATCTTCTTCGACGCTGAGGATTATGGCATCCCGGATTTTGCCGAAGAAAAGTATGGTTACAAAAGCGGGACGTGGTGCCTCGGCAGCCGCTTCTGGGGGAAAAATCCGCATGTGAAAGGATACAAGGCCGATTTCGGCATACTCTTGGACATGGTCGGGGCGAAAGGCGCCGTATTCTACAAAGAGTTCATTTCCATGCGCTATGCGGCCCGTTATGTGGATGAAGTATGGGAAACGGCCCGCAATCTGGGTTTCGGCAAATTCTTCATCAAGGCCGACGGGGGAGGGGTGACAGACGACCACGAAGCCGTCATCAAGGAAACCGGCATCCCTTGTCTCGACATCATCAACTATGACCCCCAGTCGGAAAAAGGTTTCCGCCCTCACTGGCATACCCAAAACGACAATATGAAGAATATCGACCGCGAAACGCTCAAGGCCGTCGGGCAAACGGTGCTGGAAGTGGTCTATCAATATAAATAATGTG